>CALWLV010000223.1 GCA_944381595.1 uncultured Roseburia sp. | reverse complement strand
TATCAGGATACATTGGAATTACTGAATTTTGGTTTAGATCATTTTTCAAAAGAAACAATTCATGCGGATAAAGCCTATTTTGAAGAAATGCTAAAAAAGGAAAATCCAATCTTTGAAAATTGTTCTATTTCAAAGTTTGATGTTGACGATATATATGTAGTGATACCAAAAGGGGTAAATGTTTCTGATTTGAATCTGATATTTGACTATGAAGAAGCAGAAACGGTTACAGCACAATATTTATATGAAGATCATTTGGTTGGACAGATTGGTTTCGCAGTAGAAGGCATTCAATCAGAAAGTGATAGTCCGGATGAACCGGTTAAGGAGCCGTTATCGGAGGAAACAAAGAGTAAGGGGAGTCTTTTTGACTGGAAATATATGATATTTGTAGTGATAGCAGGTGTCCTTGTTGTGGAAGTTTTTCTCAAATTTTTAGCTAAAAAATATGGCAATGGAGATAAGGATGAAAAAGAAAAATAATTGTTTTAAAGTGGCATATTGTGTCTTCGTGTGTGCCTTTATTTTCACAGGTTGCGCGAACAATCATAGTGCAGAAGAAAAGATTTCTGTAGAAGTAGAAGATGAGAAAAAAGAACCAGAGGAAGAAACAACAGAAGATTCCACTGAGAGCATAGTAGTGGAACCGGAGATTGTTGATGCAGATTGGTCAGGGTATTTTAATGGGTTGAATGGGGTAGCAGTTGTATATGACGTCTCTAATAGTCGGTATACAATGTATCATGGTGATCTTGCATTGACCAGAAGCTCGCCATGTTCCACTTTTAAGATTATTTCTTCTCTGGTTGCTCTGGAAAATGGAATCATTGAGCCGGAAAATTCCACCCGGGCATGGAGCGGTGAAATATTCTGGAATGAAGATTGGAATAAAGATATTGATTTTAGAGAAGCATTTCGTACTTCTTGTGTATGGTATTTCAGGCAGGTGATAGATGATATTGGAAAGGATATGATGCAAAAGGAATTGGAAAAACTTCAGTATGGGAACTGTGATATTTCTGATTGGGAAGGACGATTGAATACAGACAATAATAACCGGGCTTTAACCGGTTTTTGGATTGAATCATCTTTAAAGATTTCCTCGAAAGAACAGGTGGAGGTAATGGAGCGTATCTTTGGTGATCATTCGGAGTATTCAGAAAAAACGCAAAATGAATTGAAACAGGTCATGCTGGTATCGGAACAGGAGCAAACAGGTATTTCCATATATGGGAAAACGGGACTGGGGACAACCGATGGAAATGTTGTTGATGCGTGGTTCACAGGATTTGCGGAAGGTACGGAAGGAAAACTATATTTTTGTGTACATCTTGGAAGAACAGACGGTATGGATGTATCCAGTGCAGCGGCAAAGGAAATAGCACTCCAAATTGTGTCGGATTGTTATGGTCAGTAACAAGTTCCGGAAATGAGAATGGGTATCATATCAAATATAGAAATTTACAATTTTTTGTTACAAAATCAAAAAAAGTATTGTATAATATTGGTGAAGGTAGTATACTACTATAACTAAGATATTTAGAGAGGAGGAGATTGTATGGCACAGACATTAGCTGTAGCGAAATATTTTAATGAATTGCATGTTAAAAAACATGGATGTGCTATGGATCAAATGAAGATGCACAAAATGATGTATTTTTCACAAAGGGAGTCTTTAATGATCTCTGGAAATCCTCTGTTTAATGATGAGTTTGAGGCATGGAAATATGGTCCGGTTCTTGTGAATGTGAGAAATGAATACTTAACAGGGCATATGTTCACTGGGAAATATGAGGAGTTGGATGATGCAGAGAAAGATTTGGTAGTATCTGTGTATAGAAGATATGATGAATATGATGCATGGCAATTGAGCACATTATCACATGCAGAACATTCTTGGTGTCAAGCACGTAAAGGTTTAGTTGCTGGTGAGGCGGGGCATGAAAAGATGAGCTTAACTGCAATGAAAGCGGATGCTACAAGAGAATTTTTGAGACGAAAAGGTGTTGTTTTAGCATGAAATAATATCCCACAGGAATTTTATGCCTGTGGGATTGCTTATTGTGGGGATACGGAATGAAATTATCAATTGAGGAACAGAAAAAGTTTTTATTTAATAGATTGAAGACAGAAGCATTGAGAGAAGTGGATGACAATCAGGAAGATATTAAATCTTTTGTTCAAGCAACAAAAGGTGGAAATATCTCTAATTATTTAATAAATAATGCTTGGAACGATGATTGCAATAGAAATACAAAAGTATTTTTAGTACGAGATCAAAAAACGAAAGAAATAGTATTCTTTTTTGCGATTAATTGCGGTATTTTGTTTAACGAACTCAATATTTGGAATTTGAGTCAAGAAGAAAAAGTTCCTTTTAATAAATATGTTGAAGCACTTCAGAAATTGAAAGCTGCCAATTTGAGCAAAGAAGAGGAAGAAAAAGCAAATGAGCAAATGAGTAAATCGATGGAAGATTTATGGGAAGTTGTTCAAGAAGCAGATAGAGTATCATATCTATTAAGTTTAGCGGATGAAAAAATTCAATTGTTGGAAGAAAAGAGAGAAGCTTTTTCAGAAATTGGAGAAGTAGAACATATACAACAGGTGCAAGAGACATTCCCGGCAATTGATATTAAGTTTCTTGGAAGAAATAAAGAATATAAGCCGGAAATTCAATTGGATTTTAGGTTGGGAGTATATATTTTTTGGGAAATTATTGTTCCTCATTTATTAGAAGTGTCAGAGAAGGTCGGATGTAAGTACATATATTTATTTGCAGCAGATAATACGGAACAATCTGAGAACGTAATAGATACACCACCTATGTGGACACCAGATTATGACCCTTATGAAGACGAAGATAAAACTGACAGGGAAGAAATTCACAAACTGGTCAACTACTATATTAATGAATTGAAATTTCGATATGTATCAAAATATAAGATATTAAAACCACATTATGAACGTCGGTGTTATACATTAGTTCAAGAGGTTAAAAGTTTACAAAGTAATAGAGAGTCCGTTTGGAAGAGTCATATGGCGGATGATATGTAGTTTTAAAAGAGTTAAAATGAAAGGAAACCCATGTTGCAGGGAGTGTGCTTGCAATATGGGTTTCCTCTGTTTTTCGTCATTTTATTGTTTTTTTATGATGGTTTCAATTACATAGGAGATTTTCTTTGTTGTTCACAAAAAATTCATAGGGAAATTTTTGAATAAGTATTGACCGATAGTAACTATCGTAAATTATAATCGGTTATGACAATCGATTCAAAAAAACGCATAAGGAGGCTCTTATGAACATGGAAACGGAAAAAAGGATTCAGAAATTATTTGCAGGAGTTTCGTCCAATTTGAACAAGACGGATCCTGAATTTGTAGAGATTATTGCGAATTTCTCTCAGAGCGAAGTAATAGAGACGAATAAACTGACTGAAAAGGAACAGATGCTCTGCATTTTGTCCGCATTGCTTGGATGTCAGGGAATGGGCGAATTTCGGAATATGCTTCATGCAGCGCTCAATGTAGGCATTGAACCTGTTGCTATTAAAGAGGTTATCTACCAGGCGGCAGCCTATCTGGGAATTGGTCGTATTTACGATTTTCTTGTAGCAGCAAATCAAATCATGGAGCAGCATGGTATTGAGCTGCCTCTTGCACCGCAGGCGACAACAGAAGAAAAGACCAGATTTGAAGATGGACTTACCAGGCAGGTAGAGCTGTTTGGTGAGAATATGGCAAAGCGGCAGACCGATAGCCCCGTTTTTCTCCGGAATATCAACCGTTGGCTGGCGGACAACTGTTTCGGTGATTATTATACCCGGAATGGTCTGAATAATAAGGAACGCGAGATGATTACATTTTGCTTCCTTCTTGCACAGGGCGGCTGTGAAAATCAGCTCCGTGGACATACGGCGGGAAATTTGGGAGTGGGTAACGATAAGGAAAAGCTGTACAGCGTTGTGGAGCAGTGTATGCCTTATATCGGCTATCCCCGCAGTTTGAACGCGATGAATATCATAGATGAAGTATCAGAAGCAATAGAGAAACATATGTAGGAGGGATGACAATGAAACGAAAAAAAGGTTTGATTGCGATAATAGCAGTGATAGTTATGATAGCCCTCGTTTTCGTAGGGTACCATATTTACCGTTACCCTGCAACATTCAGGAGTTTGAAAGACAATTCTTTGAATGATTCGCAGGTTGAGGAAATAAGGCAGGAAATCCTTGCTCAATCCGACAAAAAAGTGTTGGTTGCTTATTTTTCCTATTCCGGGACAACAAAAAATATTGCGAATGCAATCAGCGAAAAAACTGGGGGAGACCTGTTTGAAATAACTCCGCAGGAAGATTATTCCAATGTGTATATGGAATCCAATGGTGAAATCAGGGGAAATGAACGTCCGGCTTTGACAGATACAGTGAAAAACATGGAGGAATATGACATTGTGTTTGTGGGTTATCCGGTATGGTGGCACGCAACACCGGCTCCTATTAATACGTTTTTGGAAAGCTATGATCTGACTGGAAAACTCATAATTCCGTTCTGTACCAGCGGCGGAAGTGACATTGACGAAACAATGCCAACATTCCTTAATTCCTGTGACGGTTTAGCGGTCTATGGGGAAAGACGAATTCGTGACACAAGCCAGATTGATGGATGGCTTTCGGAATTAGGGTTGACTGAAAATGTTGCGGAATCTGATGAGGATGGAAAAACTTTGATTGCATATTTCTCATGGTCTGCCTCCGGGAATACCGAGAAAATGGCCTCTTACATTCAGGATCAGACGAATGGAGATTTGTTTGAAATTGAACCGTTAAATCCATATCCTACCGATTACGGGGAATGTGGAGATGTTGCTTTGGTGGAGCGTGATGAAAACGCCCGCCCGGAGATTGCCAATCTGCCGGATTCCATAGAAGAATATGACACAATCTTTATCGGTTATCCAATCTGGTGGCATACGGCTCCGATGATTATTGGAACATTTTTAGAGAACTACGATCTTTCCGGCGTTGAGGTTTATCCTTTCACGCAGTCCGCATCCATGGATACAGAACAGTTCGAAAATTCCATGGAATTTGTACGGGAAAGTGCTGTGGGAGCCAATGTCCATGATGGTCTGTTTACAGAGGCATCGGATACGGAGGGCATCCGCGCTTATCTGACGGAGAATGGATTTGTAGAATAAAGGAGGATGTTATGGAGAGACCATATATTATTTGTCATATTTTGAGTGCATTGGATGGAAAAATTACAGGTGCATTTATGGGAACAAAAACGGCGCAGACCGTAAGTGAGGAATATGCCCGTTTTCGTTCAGAGTATCAGGCGGATGCATGGCTGTATGGAACAGTAACAACGAAAGAATTTACACAGGGGCGTAAGCCGGAACTTGATTCTTTGGCAGAGGTTCCTGAAAGAATATGGAGAGACTGAAAGGTGATGAAATCCGGTTGGTATATACGGTGAGCAGCAAATAACAGGAGGCAGAAATGAGAAAAGCCATATATCTACTTTGTATGATTATGCTCCTGCCGTTAATATTAAGCGGATGTGCCGGTAAGCATGATGCTTCCGGGACGTCGGAGACACTCGTTTATGAATATGAAACTCAGGAGCTTTATGCAAGGCGGGATAAAAACCAAATCTATGGACTGCTCTACGTCCCGAAGAACGCTGGAGAGAAAATGCCAGCAGTTATCTTTTCTCACGGGTTTGGAGGTAATTATCAGGTTGGGGCACAATATGCGGAAGCTCTTGCAGAAAAAGGATATGTTGTCTATTG
>CALWLV010000222.1 GCA_944381595.1 uncultured Roseburia sp. | reverse complement strand
ACCGACATCTGAGCTGTCTCTTTTAACTGAAAGTACTTCTTTTGCAGCCTTTGGCGGTCTATGCTGTCTTGCCCAGACTTACAGCATGATTCGGGGCAGCGGACTAAGTATTTACAAATACATCCTTGCCAAGCTATTCCTTGCAGGAATCGTTTATGCCCTCTGTACGTTCCTATATTTTTTGCTATAGTTCCACACAAAATGCTACCACACCCGGTTCATTTTTGGCATAAATCTTACCCTTATGGCTATCTGCCACTGCCTTTGCTATGGATAACCCGATGCCATGTCCTCCGGTATTGCGGCTTCTGGAAGAATCCGGGCGATAGAACCGCTCAAATAAACGATTCATCTCATTTTTATCCAGTGGTTCCCCGCTGTTTCTCACTTCAAAATGAATTGTTTTTCCACTTTTGAATAATTTTACATTGATACTGCCTTCCTCACTGCAATATTTCACTGCATTTTCTGTGAGTACAGAAACCATATGCTCTATGGCATCCACATTTCCTTTATAAATAATATCCGGCTGTATTTCCATCTCAAATTTCTTCCCTGCACGGTATGCAATGGCTGATATCTGTTTTACTTTCTGTTCCACCGTTTCACTCAGGTTAAATTCTGCCATAACAAACTGCTGTCCCTCCTCCATCTTGGACAGAAAGAGAAGTCTTTTCACCAATTCATTCATCTCCATGGTCTGATTGCGGATGCTGTCAATCCACTCATTTTTCCCACAGGTCAGTTCCAGTACATCTGCATTGGCAGAGATTACTGCAAGAGGAGTTTTTAACTCATGGCCCGCATCCGTAATGAATCGTTTCTGTTTTTCCATACTTTCCACAAAGGGATGGATTGCTTTGGCTGCCAATTTCCATACGATTAAAAACAATATGAACATCAACAGTAATCCAATTACGATTGATATAACCCGAATATTAGAAAGATTCAGCAGCTGCTGTGTCATATCGACAAATGCCATCTGGTATTCTCCATCTTTTCTTTCCATACGATATCGGTAAATGCCATATGTTCCTTTCTTTACATCACCCTCCTCCAATTTTCGGAACAGTTTTTGTCCTTATTTTTCCGCATCTTCTTCCGTAACTGCCGCCACATGAGAGATATCACATCCTATATAACGGCCATTTTCATCTAAACGTACCAGAAAATAGCGATTTTCAAACTTTGTCTCTACTGTAATTTTAAAATCATTGATAAAATCTTCAAATACTTTTCGATCATATTCCTCCGGATCCGGGAATTCTCCATTATTGGACATCAAAACTTCCAGAATCTGATCATATTTCTGATTCGTTTGAAGATATGCGAACAGATTAATTCCACCTACCACCAGGGTCATTAAAATCATATAGGCGAGCATGACCACTGCTATGAACTTCTTCTGCATTTTCTGTAGCATTTCTCCACCTCTTTCCAGGCCTCTACATGACCTTTTCTTTCAAGCAAAAGCCTTGCTCCATATCGCCGGCAATGCAAACATCTGCATCCAGAGACTCCAATTTATTTTTTAAATAGGAAATGTATAATTCCACCATATCCTCTGTCATCTCTTCTTCATCACTCAGCCGTTCCATAAACTGGCTTTTTTTAATGGTCCTTCCCGGATTTCCCATAAACATGGACAACATATCTACTTCTTTTCCTGCAAGTCTCAGTGATTTTTCTCCTACCGATAACTCCATGCCCTCTGCTTTCAATGTGGTATTTCCCACACTGAAGGTCTGAATGGAATATTCTCTTCCCCTTCTTACCAGAGCATTGATTCTTGCCAGTAATTCTGTCATGATAAAAGGTTTGGCCAAATAATCATCTGCGCCAAGATTTAAACCTTCCACACGGTCCTCCACCTCTGCCTTGGCAGTCAGAAGGAGTACGGGAGTCAGTACCTTTTTCTCCCTGATTTCCTTTAACACCTCAAGTCCGCTCATCTTTGGCATCATAATATCCAGAATCAGGCCATCGTAACTCTGACTTAAGATGAAGTCCAATGCCTGTTCTCCATTATATACTGCATCCACATCGTATCCTTTTAATTTGAAAATCGTCACCAGTGCGTTGGACAATTCCATTTCATCTTCTGCAAGTAATAATCTCATATCTTCAGTCCTCTCCTATTCCTCATGGTGATCAATCACCTGACGGATGGTCTGCATGGTCAAATCCGTGGAGGCCATCTCATCCGAACACCGTTTTAATTCTTTCTGCAACAATTCCTGGTTTGGAATGGTCTGTTTGTATTTTAACTCATGCTCTAAAGCGGCCCAACAGTCCATGGCTATGGTCCGCAGCTGAATCTCTGCATAGAGCTCTCTCGTACAATCCGGAAGATGAACCGGCAGCTTCACAATCATATGATAACTGCGGTAGCCGTTTGGTTTCGGATTTTTAATAAAATCCTTTTCTTTTACCAGTACCATATCCTCCTGTCGTTTTAAAATATCTACCATGCGGTATACATCATCTACAAACTGACATACAATCCGGATTCCCACCGCATCGTATACATCATTCAATGCTGATTCCAATGTGACAGGCAGCCCCTTCCTTGCCAGCTTTTCTCTCATACTTTCCGCCGACTTAATTCTTCCCTTACAGTGCTCAACCGGATCTCTCTGTCCGTATAAAACCTGATATCTCCTTAATAAATTAACCCGCAGCAACAATTCCTGAAGGACGCTTTCCAGCAATACCTGTGCGTCCTGATAAAAATCTTTATTTTCTTCTCCTGTATCCATATGTTTTCTCCATTCTTCTCCATTTATCTTCTTTGTCAAATTCTACCTTTTAAATGTGAATACGTTGTGAAAAATCGGGTAGGAGGTAGATAATTATTTTATCTACCGACCTCCCACACCACCGTACGTACCGTTCGGTATACGGCGGTTCTTTAGTTTTCACATATTTTCAAATAGAACTCTGTGAATGTTGGATAACCCCATTCGCGGAGTTTTGCATTATTCAAAGCAAACTGTACCATTCTGTTACTACTACAGTTCCAAATCCCTTGTCGCATATTTGCGTGCCATTGTATATAGTCTTCATCCATTCCGAGTTCTTTTAATCTTTGGTGTTTTGTTTTGATTTTCTTCCACTGTTTCCAATAAATCGCTCTTACTCTATGGCGTAGCCATTCATCATTACTTTGTAACAGCCTTTTCATATCCGCCATTCCAAAGTAATTTACCCATCCTCTCATAAACTGCGTTAGTTTCATTGCCCGATATTCGTTTCCCCATCCATTACTTCTGTTGGTAAGCTCTCTGATTTTATTCTTCATCTTCTCCACTGATTTTGGATGTACCCGAAATCTGCATTTCCCCCTGTACCTATAGAAACTGTAGCCAAGATACTTGACTTTGCTGATATGTGCCACGCACGTTTTGGTACGGTTTACTTTGAGGAATAGTTTCCCCTCAATGTATGGCACGATGTTGTTTAAGGTTCTTTCTGCACTTTTCCTGCTTTTACAGAAAATCATACAATCATCTGCATAGCGGACAAATCTGTGTCCTCTGCGTGTAAGTTCCTTATCCAATTCATTCAGCATGATGTTACTTAAGAGCGGGCTTAGCGGTCCTCCTTGTGGCATGCCGACCTCCGTCTTTTCAAACATCCCTTTACTGATAACTCCGGCATTGAGATATTTGTGTATGAGTGATATTACACGTCCATCCCTGATGGTTCGGGATAATACTTCAATGAGTTTACTCTGACATACTGTGTCAAAGAACTTCTCTAAATCCATATCCACTACGTATACATTACCATCATTGACATTTGTCCGGCATTGTTTTAGCGCATCGTGCGCTCCTCTGTTTGGTCGAAAACCAAAACTGTTCTCTGAAAACTGTCTCTCATAGATTGGAGAAAGTACCTGTGTAATTGCCTGTTGAATCACTCTGTCAACCACTGTTGGCACTCCCAGTTTTCTAAACTCACCTTTTGTTTCTTTGGGTATTTCTACCCTTCGGACTGGACTGGGTTTATATTTCCCTTCCATTAACTGTTGTTTCAGTTGCGTTCCATTGTCTCTGAAAAACGGTAGAAGTTCATCCACGCTCATCCCATCGACTCCGCCTGCTCCTTTGTTAGACTTTACCTTCTTATATGCTTGATTAAGATTGTCATTTGATAAAATCTTTTCCATCAGTTTGTCCGTTTGAAAATCTGTGATGATGTCGTTGTTTTCAGCAATCCTCTGATGGGCGGACACTTCTGCATACTCTTTCTGTTCCGCAGATACCATTTGCAGATAGCCCTCTATATGAAGTTGTCTGTCCTCAAATCCATCTTTGGTTACATTCATTTACTCACATCTCCTAAAGTTCAGTCCTTCCCACCATGTTTGCAACCACAGTGGTACTATGACCTCTGCTGACTTCTCGTCATTCGTTGTTACTACAAGTCTCATACCCCGTTTCCACTTGCTGACGAGACCTCCCCAGGTACCACACGTTTCTTTCTCTCCATCCATCTGCCACATTTACCACAGTTAATTCCGAGTAGTTATTGGACTTCAGTTTGTATAGCAACCTTATCCTTAACTGTAGCCTGATGTG
>CALWLV010000221.1 GCA_944381595.1 uncultured Roseburia sp. | reverse complement strand
CCAACACCTGTTTGACGGACAATATAATCAGATTATAATTGGAGTAACAGCCGACGCTGACAATTCCTACAATCGAAGATAAAATGAGATTATCTGTATTATTTAATACTACATTTCCAAGTTTGTGCATCATCATGGCCTTCATATTTTGAAAAATTCCATGCTTTTCTTCCCTGGAAAGCTTTTGCACTTCCTTATCTCTCAGATAGGGATATAACTTATCTGCTTTTCTTGATATTGTAATATTATTCCCAACTGTACAAAGAATACTTGCAATCAGATACAGGAAAAAATTTTTCGTTGTCAGAAGAATGACAATCTGCAGCACATCCTGAATCATCCAAAAAGTAGTCTGGCAAGATACCCCAATATATCCAAGCTGATGGGCGTCAATCAGGGTTCTTTTATAAATGGATACATAAGAAAGTACGGAATTTGCAAGATATAACAAATAAATAAGAGTCATGTGTTCCAAATCCGGTTTATTTTTTATTAACACATCCAGAAATGGAATGACAGCCAATCCCATAACAGTCACCATAACTGCTATGATACGATACAATTTGTGGTATAACTCCATAAGAGACTTCTGCTTTTCAATATCTTTCTCTGCCACAGGTTTATACAATGCATAGGTGATGGCTGTTCCAACACCCAGTTCTGATAATGCAAGCACGTTTAAGATATCCCAGAATAATCCATTGATACTGACATAACTTTCATTCAGACATCTGGTAAAAACCACCCGCGTAATATACCCCATCACAAGGGCTAAAATCCTGGACACCATAGCTGTGGTCGTATTTTTGACTGAATATGCTGTTCTGCTTTTTTCTCTCATATTGTCCTCCATACTCCTTTCGAGTATATAGATTTTTTTTCTTTTATATGTTATACTGTAGAAAAATTCAAATACTGATAAAGAGGTTCACATGCATATAAAATTAAAAAAATTTATTAAAATTCTCCCATTTTTTATTTGTCTGGGAGGATTCATTACCATAGGAATCCTATTTTTTATTCACCGCAATCTGCCCATTCAGTACAAATCCATTGCATATAAAGAAAATGACGAGCTGTTGGAAAATCCTTATTGCGGTTTTTATGAATTACATGGGTTTCTTCTGTCCGAAAACTCCTCCTCTTATGCCGGAAACTGGGCAAAACAAATCTCGGAAGAAATGTCGGGACAGCTTATCCTTCTTCAGATTAATCTGAAAAATTACTCCAATGTTCCTTTAAGTGATTATGCGCTTAATCAGTTAGATACGCTTCTTGCTTCCTTCTCCCAATCCGGAAAACAGATGATTCTCCGATTTCTTTATGACTGGGATGGCAAGGGACTGGAAACAGAACCGGATAGTCTGGAAACAATCAAGCAGCATATGACGCAGACCAGCAACATTGTAAATAAATATACCGATCATGTTTTTCTGCTTCAGGGCATATACACCGGAAATTATGGGGAAATGAATCAGACCAGCTACGGCTCCGAGGAAGATATTACAGAATTGATGAATCATCTGGCTTCTGTGACAGATCCCTCGATCTGTCTCTCGGTACGGACACCCGCTCATTTACGAACCATTCTAAAAACCAGGTCACCATATTCCGGAGAAACGGAATATGCCGGCACGCTGTATTCCCGCCTTGGACTTTACAATGATGGAATGCTTGGTTCTGTATCTGACCTTGGCACTTATGACAACACTCCTTTTGCCAATGAAAACGATTATACGGAAAAAGGAACCAGAGAAGAAGAACTGGAGTTCCAGAATCATTTATGTCAGTATGTTCCAAATGGCGGTGAAGTTGTCATCGATAACGAATACAATGATCTTTATCATGCCATTTCAGACTTAAGCACCATGCATGTTTCCTACCTGAATAAAGAGCATGACCTTGCGGTAATCAATAAATGGAAAGATACCATTTACCGGGAGCAAAATATTTTCTATGGTCATACAGGCTATGAATACATTCAGGCACATCTTGGCTACCGCTATGTTCTGACAAACAGTTCCATTCAGTTCCATCCGGCTCTGGATGATACAGCCACCTTACATCTTGCCATTGAAAATACCGGGTTTTCCCCAGCCTACCGACGTTTCGAAACCTCCCTGCATCTGACTAATACCGACACAGGAAAAGAAATTTTGGTGGACACCGATATCGACAACCGGAAGATTGGTGGTGGGGATCAATGTGTTTTTACCGTTCCCCTGAATATTCGGGACCTGGCATCCGGAACCTATAGTCTTTCTCTTTCCATGAAAGATCCCTATACGAAACGTTCCATTCAGTTTGCCAATCAGGGACAAGACAATACCATTGTCATGGTTGGAACACTTACCATTCCATAAAACTCAACGCAGATGGCCAAGCAAAATACGGTCATCTGCATTTTTATTTGCAAAATAAATCCTTCTTCCATCTTTTTTTCTTGCTGCCTGAAGATAAAATTTTCCCGGTCTGTATTCCACTTCCACTATCAGTTCTGTGGTTTTTCCACTGTCCCATGTCCGTATATCCTGCTCCACAGGATAAGTACAGGTTCCTTCTTCCAATTCCTCCACAATGGTAAGTTCTGCTTCCTGATAAAAATTTGCAAATCCTATATTTTCTATCTGAATGTGCAGATAGCCTCTGCTCTGTTTCTTCTCCTGAATTAAGGTGGCTTTCCGTACTACAAACCGATATCCCAGATGATTTCCGATATAATCAAAGGCACTGACGCCACGCCAGATTCCCTTTCCCTTCCAAACCTGATTTTTCCATCCTGCAATCCGTTCCGGATGATGAATACAGTTTAAATATGTGAGGTGCATCGTTTTCAATGTTTCAATCTGCTGTTCAAGAGGAATGTCCTCCTGATTCTGATCCGGGACCAATGCTTCCCCACCATTGATGCAGGTATGACAGATTTTTTCTTCAAATTCCAATTCTTTTTCCGGACTCCACATAGCATCCCATGCTTCTGTTTCGTCCCCGCTCTCTGCAAATGTGCCAAGATGGGTGGCAGAACCGAAGATTCCATCATCAAATAATCCCAGTGGACATCCCCTGTATTTCTCAAGCCAACGCCAATATACCGGTTTTCTCACTGCCAGAAACTGCCCCTCTGACAAATAGGGAGAAATACTCTGATATAACTGCACCAGTTTCTCCCGGGATAAAAATTTAGAACCATGCATTTCGCCCCAGTTTCCCACCAGAAGCCCCTGATAAATTAACAGGAAGGCTTGTGACTGTTCTATCAGTTCTCCCACTGTCTGCAAATGTTTCCTGACCAGTGAGAAATGTTCCGGTTCTCTCTCCATTCCACGACCTTCCCGGTCATATGTCACTCGGAGGATAATATCTTTTCCATGTTTTGTAAAGAATTCCAGCAATTTTTTCACATGATTTCCTGCAACTTCATCCAATTCTCTGTTCCAATAGGCTCCAATATCAATGCAAACCAGAACCAGCTGTTGTTCTTTTCTGATACACCAGCGTAATTCTTCAAAATCCGGTTCTTTCTCTGCTTGAAAAGAATAAATTTCATACCATCCCCTTCCTGGATTTTCCCTGTATTCTATGGTTTCCTCAAAAACTGCCGGAATAAATTTATACTTTCTTCTCATCTGCTGCTCCCACATCTATTTTTAAACATTTAATTCGAATCCACACCGCAATAATGGAAAAAGTCATACGAAACATATAGACAACGGGTTTCAACCCGGAATGCATACTCACGCCTTCGGTTCGCAGATGCATCACGGCAGGTATCTCTTTTACCCGAAATCCCAACATCAACATCTGCATAATCATATTGGCATCCGGATATTTGTCATCGAAATGATTATATTTCGAATAAAAGAGCACTGCTCTTCTGCTTAATCCCTGGAGTCCTGTTGTTGGATCGGCAATCTTTCTTCCGGTAGCCAGGTATATCATTCCCCGAAACAGTTTGACAGCCATCTTTCTTATCACTCCCACAGGATAATATCCACTTCCATCCATGAATCTGGAACCTAAAACAATATCCGGATAGTTTCCATCTTCATCCTTCGTTTTCAGCGCCTGATATAATTGTTTGACATTACATACATCATGCTGCCCATCCGCATCCATCTGAATCACATATTGGTATCCTCTTCGGATGGCATATTTATATCCCAGCTGCAGTGCACTGCCATATCCGAGATTAAACACATGCGTCACAAGCTCATGCTTTCTTTCTTTTGTAATCCAATTGGTTGCGTCCGAGGAAGCGTCATTCATCACCAGAATATCTGCAATTTCTGCAATTTCCGGCTGTTCCAGTTTATCGAGGAGCATGGATATATTTTTTTCTTCATTGTAAGCCGGTATAATAATCAATAATTCTTTTCTGCTTTTTATTTTCATTGAAACCTCTCCTAATTATCATTCATCAGTGCAAAAAGCTGATCCCCATCTATCTTTTCCAAAGCAGATTTCTTCTTTGCCATATTGCCATATCTTCGGGCTTTCTCTTTGTCGTCTATGAGCATACGAATTCCCCTGCAGATATCCTGAGGGGTCAGCTGACAGAATGCACCATCCACATCTTCCTGTACCTGTTCCCGGTTTCCACTGCAATCCGATACCAGAATGGGACATCCCAGTACCTGAGCCTCGCGGATGGCAATGCTTTTTCCTTCAAATCTGGTTGCATGAACATAGATGTCTGCCTGTGCAAAATATGGATATGGATTTTCCTTTCCTCCCAGAAATAAGAAATCCTTCTCCAGCCTTAATTTCTTTACCAGCCTTTCCAATTCCCCCCGCAGAGGTCCTTCCCCCAATACATACCATCGGGCATTCACACCCTGATCCTTTAACAATTTCATTGCCTGAATGGATATATCATATGCCTTTTGAGGATTTAAACGCCCCACCGTGAGAATACGGATTCCTGAAAAATCGTCTTCAAAACCACCCGGCAAACGTGATTTTTGAATGATTTCCTCTCTGTCAATGATATTTTCAAACACCTGTGTTTTCTCCCGGTATTCCGGATACACACGAAGGAAGCTCTTCTTTACTTCTTCTGAAACAACAAAAATCTTCTGAAACTTCTCATAAGTCCTTCCATCCAGGCTTTTTCCATATCCTGCCTGTTCGTAATCCACATGAACAAATGCCGCCTTTCTCTTTGCATGAATATGGTCTGCCACATAATAGGTTGCCCCGCCTTCCAGATAAGCAACTGCAAGGTCATAGGACTGGTTATTTTTCTGTCCGCCATCCGCCATCACTTTCCATAGAAGTTTCTGCACAGACAGCTTACCATGTATCGCCATCCGGCAAATGTTTTTCATGAGATATGGAAGATTGCGAAACACCGAACCATGAGAAAATAGTTGTCGGAAAACACGTTTTTTTAAAGCCTTCTGCCCTTCTCTGCTAAGCACAGACGCATCGGAATATTTCCTGTTTAAAATATTCACTTCATGAGGAACCTGATGAATCAATTCTCCCTGTCCCAATAATATATACAGAGAAAGCTCATACTCATCCTGTGGAAATATTTTTAACAATTCCAAAAGTGCCTTTTCTGCTCCGGCACAACCCATGGTATTGATTACAAATAATATCTTCTTCATCCCAATTCTCCTATTCGGAAGTTTTTTCTCTCTCTTTCTCAATGGTCTTCAATTCCCTGACTAATTTCTCATTTTCCTGATTTAACAGAGAGATCTGCATAGCAAGTTCCTGATTTTTTCTACTTAAAATAGATACCTGAACAGTAATATGCCAGATATTTGCCACAACGCAAATCAAACCGGCAATAATCAGAATGATTCCCTGCACACTGACATAAGCCTTCAATCCGGATGGCTGAAGCAGCACACCTGCCAGTACAAAGACAAGCGCCAAAAATCCCCATACCAGACAGAAATGTTCTGTCATCTTTCTTCGTGCCAATGACAAAATTGTCATAACAAACATTCCAATCCCAATCACAATCATGATAATTCTCAACAAATCACCTAACTGCATATGTTATCCCTCCTTCTTCTCTTCTGTATTTTGTTCATAACGGTCAAATACTTTCCATGGCGGACATTCTTCATGCTTGTGTTTTAATAGATTTCCCTGACAGAATACATGCTCATCAAAATGATTCTCAATCCATCTCAATCGGATATATGCTGTGGTCCATCCCAAAAACGCTCCGATGGTAATTCCCATTCCATACCAAATATCAGAGAAATGAGTTGCCAGAATGGCACTGATCCAGGTGGAAAGCATGAACACAATACTGGTCAGCAAAGAACCTGTGAGATCATTAAAATAATATAAGAACAGTATCTCCGCATACATCAAATACATGATAAAGTATCCTGCTGCAAGACAAGGATAAATCCTTATGGTCAATCCTCCAAATCCAAATCTCGGAAGCAAAAACATAAATAGAAAATAGAGAATCAGCGATATCATAAACTGGACTCTGGACAAATTCATCAATTCTCTGGATAACTGGCGAAACATCCTCTTTTTTGCCAGTTCAATATCCATCCCTCTGCCTCCGATTACAGCTTCTGAATAGGCCTTGTACCGCTCATGAAAATGCATTTCTACTCTTGATATAAATATAATACTTGCGGAAAGATTTGTAAACATGGCAATGCAGGTAGCCATATCATATGGGAAAGAAAATACAAATGTATTTGCCACCACCGTCCGGAGATCTGTGGTCCAGAATACGAAATTATGAACACACATTCCTAACACATACAGAAAATTAGTAACCATAAGCTGCCAGTATTTTCGAAAATATCTCAGTACTTCTCTATAATGTCCGCTATTCACTTTAAAATAACTGCGAATCACTGAAAATTCCAATGCCGCAATCAACAACAATCCGATGTCCAGTGCAACCAACATTGCCGTGGTCACTTCCCAATGCATCCATTCCACAAAAATCAGGGATAAAAGGAGGGATAACACCATTCCCAGAAAGAAAAAGTAGGATATCTTTCCATAATCTTTGAGTACAGACAGGTAGGACATAGAGTAAAATGCCAGAACCAGAAGGAAATATCCACAATACCCTGCAAAAACATAGCAGATTTCCACATTTCCAACGAAATATTCCCACAGGCAAAATGGAATTCCCAACAGACATGCCGCCGCCACATGAAGAAACATGCCCATATAATAACATGGGAGAATATTCCCATAATTCTCATCATATATCACATCGGACAAATATCTTGAGATGACGGAATTAAAAGGAGATACTGTAAGCATTCCAAAAATGAAGATATACAGCACCGTGCAGGAAAATAAGTCTTTCTGAGCGTAGCTTAAATCAGAAAAATCAAGTAATTGCTGTATGATCACCAGCACGGCCATAACTACCAGCATTGGTGCAATAGTCACAACCGTACTGTATCCCATACCGACAATATTCGTAATCAATGTATTTTTTCCATATATTTGATTTAATTTCAGACCTATTCCTGCCATGTCAGATTCTCCTTATGTTTTTCTCAAATCCATCATAAATTTCTTCATATATACCTTTCATATCTTCAATCCGGTATCTCGCCATGCATCTTTTGTATCCGGCCTCGCCCATCTCTTCCCTTTTTTCTTCATTTACGGCAAGTTCAATCATGGCCTGAGCAATTTCCTCCAGGTTCATGATATGGGTGAGAATTCCTGCTGTTCCAAAATCATCCTCCTCCCCATATAACAATCCACGACAATTTCCAACATCCGTAGCAATAACCGGTTTATGTGCTGCAAAGCTTTCCAAAATCGTCAATGGCTGTCCTTCACTGATACTGGTGAGAATGGTATAATCCATTTTTCCCAGATACTCTCTGATGTCCACTCTTCCTGTAAACACCACATCAGAAACTCCCAATGTTTCCACCAGATCAAAGCACTCCCGGGCATACTCCCTGTCCTCATCGCATGGTCCCATAATCCACAATTTTAAGTTCTCTACTTCCTTTTTGGCAAAGGCAAATGCCTGAATTAAGGTTTTCACATCCTTAATCTTTGTCACACGCAATACAGCCCCTACATAAATCATGTTCTTTTCTTCCTCTGTTTTTCCCTGAAGATTGGAAAGCCGCAGGGTATCAATACCATTTGGTGTGACCCTGATTTTTTCCGCCGGACAACCCAATTCTATCTGAAGTTGTCTTGCATGATCATACAGGCTTGTCACCGTATCCGCTCGCTGATAGGCCATTCTGGATAGTTTTTTAAACTGGTTAATCCAAATATTTTTATAAATTCCTTCTACCCACTCAGCCTTAATCAATTCCTCTTCCCGCTCTCTGGTATAAATCCCATGTTCTGAAATCAGCAAACCGCTTCCATGAAAATACTTTGCCATACATCCCAGTACTCCTGCATAACCAGTTGCCACGCAATGATATAAATCTGCCTTTGGAACTTTCATCTTAAGCACCAAAAATAACGGAAGATAGATGGAACGTAATGTCCACAAAAAATCTGAAAATGGAATATTGGGATATTGGAGTTTATAACAGTTTCTGGCAATGTGAAAGAAATCCGGTCCCATTAAAATATCATTCAGAGAATATTTCTCTTTCTGAAATAATTCAAACAAGACATCCCAATCGGTGGAACGATCCATCACCATGGTCTCCATGGCTTCAAACTCCTTTTTTGAGATTCTCAGACGATGTTTTTCCCTTCCTTTCTTTCCCCATTCATAGTCATTTAAATAAAGCTCATATACCTCCGTCACATTTTCAGGAAGCTCATATACAAATTTCCCGCGCAGGGAACGATCTGCCACAATGGTCAGCAAAATAAATTCGTAGTCCGGAAAAGAACGAATCATGCTGTGAATCCAGCTGGAAACACCTCCAACCACATAAGGGTAACATCCCTCCGCAACCATACAGATTTTCATATCTACACCTTCTTCCCTAATGCCCTGCTATGGCAGATAATAATATAATCCGGAATCTTTCAGAGTGATTTCCAGTTTCTTATCCTCCGTCTGAATCAGATATGCATTTTCTTCCAATTTCTGCCAGGAACCGCCTTCTACCTTTTCCACTTCCTTGCCATGGGTTCGAAGAATAAACCAGTTTTCCCCTTCTGCATTTTGGAGATACAAGGATATGGTATTTCCCTTTTTTGCATGCTCATAATCCAGATTCAGAAATTTACGAATTCTCCTGTTGCATTCCGAAGCTGTAACCTTGTCATAATATTGAAACTCTTTCCAATAAGTATTCAGATTACCGGAAAACTCTTTATACAGATCCTCCCATCGTTCCTGTTCTGTTTGCGGCCAGGAAATTTTCTGCATATCCAGCATAATGTTACTATATCCCAGACAAGTCTGAAGACTTCGCATCTGCAAATCATCCTCAAAGGTGTGATGCATGGCATCGCTGGTCAGCGACTGAAAGGTCACAGATTCACTATAATAATCTATCACCGGTCTTCTGTCTGAGTATTCACTTAAGATCGTTCCCACATTTTTCAATAACGGAGTATTTAACCTGCTTTCCAGAAAAGAAACTTTTCCCTCCTGAGCAAAAACAGCTCCATAGGCATAATTGCTATTCAAAGAGTTGATAAATTCCTGATCTCTTTTTAATTTATCTGCGAGGGATACGCCTTTGATATACTGTAAAGAAATTCCGGCTTCTGCCCCTACCTCCTTAAACTGTTTCAGATAAAAGAGCAATTCGTCCCCGGAAGGTTCCACATTATCCAGATAGTCAAACTGTGGCATTACAAAACAAGTCATTTGAAACCCATTCTGTTCTGCCGCAGATATCAGTCCCGGCCATATAATATCCCGGTAAAACCCCAATTGACTCCTATTGTACATGGATTCCATTAATTCATTATTTTCCTCTGCGAATCCGGGGAAATTCAATACAGAAAGGCTTTGTGCATTTACCACAGGATAGATGGTATATTCACTGGATTCTGCCGCCATGGCATCTAAAATTCCAAGCCCCACAATATTTTTCATATAATTTCCATTCACTACAAAAATACCGGAATCTCCCACTCTATTACGCCAAATGATGGGAGGCAGAAGTTCATTTTCCATGTCATAATCTTCCATCATACCTACCATATATACTTTGGTTCCACTCACCGTCCGATACCATGGCATATTTAAAACCAGATCCTGTTTTTCCACCTCTTCTGTAGCATTTTGTGCCTGATAATTTAACTCTCCCCCCAGCAGAAATCCATCTGTCATCTGAATTCCGGAAACCTTGATTTCTTCCTCCATCAGACTTTCGATTCCCATCATTTCCTGTAATTGCGGATTTTTCTGAATAGACGCTATATCTTCTATGGAACCAAAGACAATGGTCACACCTCTTCTCGTCATATCCTCAAGAAAGGTGAATTCCTCGCCCAAAATTTTCTGCTCCGATTCTAATACGATGAGTTCCGGCTCTGTTCTTGCATCCTCAAGATATCCGCTGAGACTACCGGAAACAGCATAACTTTTTTTCTTATAAGCACACCACTGCTTCACAATATTCTGCATCTGTCCGCCTTCATTCCCAACAAACAGAACCTCCTCTTTGCCAATGTCCTTTTCCTCCATGGTCCATGCATTTGCCCCGTCATTCTGGCGTTCCACAAGATAATCATTGATATCATATTCATTTCTATACTCCCTTACTACCATAGAAAACTGGAATAAGAATAAAAGAACTACCATCATGATTGTGATACTGAAATATGTTCTTTTTGATATCATGGTCTTCACTCCTCTGTTTCCTGCACCTGATTATAGCCATAATCGATTGCAAAATTATAAAGATGATACATATTCTGCTTTATTCTGTAACAGATAAAGGAATCCGTTTCCAGATATACTTCCATTTCATTTGGATATAATGAATGATATTTCTGTGCCCAGACATACATTTTCGACATGGTAATCCAGCGGTTTTCTCCCTGATACATATTGATTCCTGAATTAAACGGAAGCTGTTTCAAAGCTCCTTTCACCGAAATCGACTGTCCCTGCTCTTCATATGGCATTCCATATGTTACCGGAATCTTTTCGATAAAGAAATACACGGTTCTTGTAGGAATTTCAATGGTTCCCCTGTTTCCTTTTTCCTCCATTTCATGGAGAAATTCTGCGATTTCATAATGATATCCACGAAAATATGCCATCTGTGTTTCATCGTTTGCTGAAACGATTGTCCATGTATTATCTTCTTCCTCTCTGATAATATTGCTCAGACAAACAATTGCTTCATTGGTAACATAATCGGACTGATAATTTACTTCTTTGAATTCTCCTGATACAGAGAGCAGGCCAACACAGGCGGCTGACAAAATCCAGGAAACCACTGTTTGCGCCATTTTTAATCTGCCCAGTCCGGATATCAGATATAATACGCTGTCCACAAGGAATACCGCTACGACAGGACACATATAGGCATAGTAGATACTACACCTGGAGGCATCCATCAGCGCCGGAATATTTAATTCTTCGGCAGCAATCAATATGGTCATAATTGCCATAAATACACCTGTGGATACCAGCATGGAACCATAACAGGTTTGGCGCAGCATCCAGAAGAAAATCCCTATACATATCAGCAGGACAATGCAAATCAATAACACCTTCCCGGCTCCCTTTGCAAAATCTTTAAACAGATTTTCATCCAATACCCCGGAAGTTTTTTCTATGGCACCTTTGGCCAATTCCACATAGTCTGTCCTTGCTTTTGTATCATCTGACGGAGCCGTCGGGCCATCTGTATCGGTCTGCAGTCCTTCTTCTTTGGAAGTATGCTCCTGCTCTTTATCTGTTACCTCTGTTTCTTCTGTTTCTCCCGCAGTTTCTTCCTCTTGCACAGAACCCTCTATGACGCTCATTCCCCAATTCAACGACCCCTGCAATGGCGTACCTGTGGCAAAGGCTATCCCCATGGGCAAAACTGCAATGATCACACTGATGACAACCGTTGCCAATATACGCCAAAAATATTTTTTTCGAAATAACCGAAAGAAATATCCCACAGCTACTCCTACACAGAACAAACCTGCAATCATGGTGTCGTAGAAATGGGCTGACAGCGTCATGGCAAAGCTCATGGCAAAGCCAACCAGACAATCTCTGCTTCTTCTATCAAAAAAAGCAAATGCGTAATAAATGGCGGGAAGAATGAATATCATACCATATTCCTGCGGCAGAGATGCCAGATATCTTAAATAAGTTCCCTCGGCAAATACATTGGTTACCACGAAAAAAAACACTCCGGCATAGGGCAGATATTTACTTTTACAGCATAATTTCAAAAATACCAGAAGAACAATATGAATGTAAATCGTCTGTACAGCTCCAAACAAACGCATTAATACATAACTGTCGATTTCAAATACTTTATGCAAATAATATATGATTGCATGAAACCCAAAAGGATATACACCATCGACAAAAATATGATTGTCTTCCATCGCGTTAATCCAGTACAGATGTACCGGAATATCCGATACCATATATCCATAACTTACAAATATCTGCCGTCCATAAATCCAGAAAAGCGCTCCAAAAATCATCGCAAGAAATACCCATTGCAATGGTTTTTCCATTACATAC
>CALWLV010000220.1 GCA_944381595.1 uncultured Roseburia sp. | reverse complement strand
GCAAAGATCTGGCGTAACTTTTCACAAAATTCTTTGCCCTGTTGAGAGTCCAGTTCATAATACTTACCTTCATATGACATAAATTCTGAAGTAAATGTTATTTCTCTTTTTGTTCCATCTTCATATTCAAATGTAATCCAATCCGTACCAAAAACAATCTCTTCCGGTTTTTCCATCTGCTGCAGATTTAATTCGCGAAAAAGCCCACATATTTCTGCGATTGCCTCTTGATTCGTGATTTCTTTGTCTCCATTCTGCGGCGAAGATATAATTTTCACCATTCCGTTACAGAAATCATCCGTAAAAAATCCCTCCTCTGTGTCTTCCTGCTTTTGATTTCCCATTCCAGAAAAGCTCTCTTACTTCGTCCTCTCTGTTCCTGCTCAGGGGTATGCTCGTCCCATCCGACATCACTACCATCTTATCTCTTCGTTGCCCTGTATTCTTCTCGATACGCTTCACCTGTTCCATATTAATATAATAGGACTTATGTGCCATTACAAATCCATCCTGATTCAGTCGTTCTCTCAATCGTTTCAACGATTCCGCCGTTATGTATACTCCTGTCTTTGTTTTGATTTGTACACAACCTTTGTCAGCCTGAAAATAAATAATATCTCTTAACTTCAACCACCGTTTTCCCTCACCTGAAATTGCAAATTCCGCACACACATTTCTTCTTCTGTTATCTATTTTCTTTTGAACAGAATGAAAGGTTCGTTCCATCCAATACTCCAGATTGTCTTTATCTAAAAATCCGTCCACCCCGGTATCATAACCCTCCATACTATACTCCAAATGAGCAGTGACAAGAAAAATCATACTGTCATCATATTGCTGTTTATAAATCCCGGTTGCCTTTATTCCACCCACTCTGGGCAATTCTGTATCCATAAAAATTACGTCATAATATTTATTTTCATGAAACAGCGCTTCTGCGCTATGAAACCGCTCACACCCTTCCTTCCAGACTTCCTTTAAAATAATTTCTATTTTTTCCGCCCACTGATTACTATCTTCCACAACCGCTATTTTCATATTAATACTCCTCCTCCATTGAAAGCAAAAGATTCCCTTGTTTATATTAGTATAACACAATGAAAGCCCGTTTCACAACCATTCTCTTAATAAAATTTTCCGACTCAGTATTGGAATTTTGCCTACTTACTTGACAATAGTGCAAACTCATTATAAATACCATGTAAATCCGCATAGGTGATATCTTATATATTTGTTTATACATAAACAGCAAGTTATGCAAAACCGGTTTTATTTTCTTCATAAACATACTTCTTATATAATCTGAATGTTAAAAATCAGATTAATTTTTCCTCTTTCTTAATTTATTTTATCGCACCGAAGACAATTTTGGCATAGTCATTCTTTCCCCATCTTACAATAAAAAATAGCCCACTTGTATGAGCTATCTTTTATCATTTTACTATATGATACATAAGAATCTCCCCCCTTTTATCTTAAAAGTTTACTTCTCGATAATCGTTTGAATACTATCTGCAATATCAGTAACACTCTTTGTTCCGTCAATGATATAATCTGATGAAGGCAATATATCCTTTTGCATCTGTATAAATGCAATTCTTGCATATTTTAAATACAACTCTAAATCATCCCTGATTTCGTCTCCTGATGCATTTCCCAGATCTCTTAATATTCTTCTGGCTAAAGCAATATCCAAAGGCGTGTCGATAAATATTGCCATATCAATATATTTCTTTATTTGTTCATTGCAATATGCAAACGGATAATCAAGTATTAAATATTTGTATTCACCGCTATTTTTTACCTTTAAGATATCTTCCTCCAGTGGCCTTAAATTCCAAACATTATAATCTGCACCATCCAATACCCATTGATAAAAATCATCCACTTCTCCTTCAAATGTATAATCATCAAAATGTAATGTGTGTACATTATCTAATTGTTCTTTCAGCTTATTAACAACTGTTGTTTTCCCTCCGGCTGTTACCGCTGCAATAGAGATTATTTTCATAATTATTTCATCACTTTCACTCACATTTTCTGTTCCATTGTGCCTAATCACACTGTTATCGTCATAATTTCGTCTCAAATTAACCCACTATATGAGCATTGTCATAGTTCCCATTTTCATCTATATCTATTTCAATTTCTTCTTCATAAAACTCTTTTTCAAAACTTTCTTTCGTTTTCATTCTCACTCCATAAACTTTCATATTTTTTTGCAACTTTGTATGTGTAATAAATGTCAATAGGAAGAGACAGTATCACGATACCTAAAGAGCATAATACGCAAACAAAACCACGGGTAAAACAACTGACCAAAATAATGAGAATTCCGGTTATCATAAATGTAATACCACCAAAACGCTGGCTTTTCTTCCAAGTTATTTCATTTTTCATGCTCCAGGGTGTTCTAAGTCCCATCACTGAATTCATTTGAATTTTTGGCATAATCGTTCCATTAATAACCATAAATATACCGAGGAAAATAAAAATAAACTGACTGATATCAACGGAAACAGAAGAAAGATTTTCCACTTTGTTAATGTCCGTATATAGAAAATAACCAGTCATGACATTGAAAAGTAAAAGAGAAAAGATACCTGTTTGTTGTAAAATAAAATTACCGAAAGTTGCAAAAAGAAATTGGCGAAAGTTGCATCTCCA
>CALWLV010000219.1 GCA_944381595.1 uncultured Roseburia sp. | reverse complement strand
CCTGTCATCCAATCCATGTTTTACTGTTTTGAATAGGAACTCTTCTTGATTTCTCTTGAAGAGGTTCGCTGAAAATTTTTCGAAATTTTCAGGGATGGTTTATGATTCAGTTTTCAAGGTTCTGTTTTGTTGTCACTCATCAGCGACAGCTTTTATATACTATCATATGTTTTTGAGTTTGTCAACAACTTTTTTTATTTATTTTTTACTGTCTCTTGTTCTCTCTGACAGCTCGTATATAATACCACTGATTTTTTTATATGTCAAGTGTTTTTTATAATTTTTTAAATAAAAAAATGGACCTCGATATAACCGAGGCCCTGTAGCTGAAAAGCAGCTATAAACATTATGATTTTTTTGATATTATGTACATTCCCAAAAATCCGACTACAAACAGTATTGCTCCCAAAAACCAATTGGAAATTTGTTCCGGTATTAATGTAATCAGTGATGCTGCTACAAATCCTATAATAACCATATAGCATTCTCTCAGATACTTTTTCATTATTTTTTCCAGAATATCTGCTGTTGCAAATATTCCTACCACAACACCAATCACCAACGGCACCAATGACAGAAAATGAAATCCATATACCTGTTTTATAACAAACTCATACATACCGAGAATATAAAGCATATGGGATACACTAATCCCTGGAAGAATCAGTGCGATGGCAATCAGAATGCCCCCTAAAATCTGAAGGAGTATGTACTCAATTCCGGAATTCATGATAAAAAGTCCTTGGGGAACATAAGTAAGACCAATAATAATCAATGCTCCAACTAACATAAGAAGGATATCATGCCATTTCACTTTTGTTACTCCGGATTCTTTTACCAATAGAGGAATGCCTCCTACCACGACACCACAAAAGAACAGCCGGACAATACTGCCGGTTCCTTCCTGCTCCAGCAGCCAGGTCACAAATCGGGAAAACAAAATAAATCCGCTTCCTGCTGCCAACAAAAATGTGAAAAGAAACATAAAATATTCTTTTGGTTTTTTTCGAAATCCATTGACGGCATGTATCAAATCCTCATAAATACCTGTAACTACTGCCATGGTTCCTCCGGACACTCCTGGCACTGTCATGGTCCCACCAATCCATAAAGCTTTCAATATGACTTTTAAACGTTGCATAGTTTCTCCTTTATTGCATTCTCTGTCTTACAATTTCATAAGCCAATATTCCTGTTGCTACGGATGCATTTAAAGAGTCAATCTGTCCCTGCATTGGAATCGAAGCGATAAAATCACATTTTTCCTTTACCAGGCGGCTTACTCCCTGTCCTTCATTTCCAATCACCAGTCCAATGGGTCCCTTTAAATCAAGATTATACATCACTTCACCACCCATATCTGCACATACAAACCACATTCCTTCTTTTTTGAGATCTTCAATGGTTTGCGCCATGTTATTCACTTTCGCTACCGGTGTGTAATTGAGCGCTCCTGCAGATGTTTTTGCCACTGTAGCAGTAAGGCCAACTGCTCTCCTCTTTGGAATCACAACACCATGGGCACCTGCAAGGTTGGCAGTACGGATAATTGCTCCCAGATTATGAGGATCTTCGATATTATCCAGCAAAATCAGGAATGGTACCTCGCCTTTTTCCCGAATATCTTTCATAATGTCATCCAATTCTGTATATTCATATGCAGCTGCATAGGCAATGACTCCCTGATGTTTTCCTGTTTTTGACATCATATCCAGGCGTTCTTTATCAACATAATTGATGATGGCATCTTTTTTTCTTGCCTCTCTGGTAATACTAAGTACCGGTCCGTCATGGCAGCCATCCAGTACAAATACTTTATCTATGGTTTTTCCGGAGCGAAAAGCCTCCAGCACGGCATTTCTGCCTTCGATTGTAAATTCTTCGTATCTCATTGATTCTCCTTTTTCCGATACCTTTGTATTCTATCCCAGCAATGATATTCCTTTCTTAATCAATTCAAACATTCGTTCCGTTCTGCCTTCCATATACAGATATCCCATCAATGTTTCGAAACCTGTGGCAGTGCGATAATCTGTAATAGAAGCATTTTTGGCAGAAGTAAAGGATTTGGCATTTCGTCCCCGTTTATATATTCCCAGCTCTTCTTCTGTCAATTCTTCCTGCAGACCCAGAATCATTTTTGCCTGTGTCTCAGCTTTGACCAGACTGCTGCTTTTCTTATGCAGGTGATTCACCTGCTCGTTTCCTCCTCCTACCACCATACTTCGTATAATAATTTCATAAATTGCGTCTCCGATATATGCCATGGTAAGAGGGGAATACGTACAGATATTCTGCTTCTTTATACCAAATTCCTTTAATACTTTCTGATATAAGTCTATGCTTTCTTCCATTTTACTCCCTCTCTGGTGTCTTCCAGTATAATGCCCTTCTCCAGAAGTTCATTACGGATTTCATCTGCTTTGGCAAAATTTTTCTCTTTCTTTGCATTTGCCCGTTCTGCAATTTTGGCAAGTACATAATTCTCCAACTCCGGATCTACACTGTTTTCATCCTTCTGACCCCCAGTGAGATTGAGAGAAAGTACTTCATCAAAGCTCTTAATCAATTCCAGCTTTGTCTTATCATTCATATCATCCTTTAATAATTCATAAAGAATGGTAATTCCCATAGAGGTATTCAGATCATTTCCCAGTGCGTCCAGGAATTTTTCCTTATACAGGTCAAATTTAGCCTGATCCAAATCTCCTTCCTCTTTCAGTTTTGCAACTGATTTCAATAATTTTTCATAAGCCGCCTGAACATTGTCCATGACTTCATAAGAAAACTCCAGCGGTTTACGATAATGAGACTGCAGACAGAACATACGGTAAACCATTGGATCGTATCCTTTTTCTTCCAATAATGAAACCGTAAGAAATTCTCCTTTTGACTTGCTCATTTTTCCTGTTTTATCATTTAAATGATGTACATGGAACCAGTAATTACACCATTTATGTCCGATATAGGCTTCGCTCTGGGCAATTTCATTGGTATGGTGTGGAAAAATATTATCTACTCCTCCACAATGAATATCCATGGAATCACCAAAATGTTTCATACTGATGCAGGAGCATTCAATATGCCATCCCGGATATCCAACTCCCCATGGGCTATCCCATTTTAATTCCTGATTATCAAATTTTGACTTGGTGAACCAGAGTACAAAGTCGCTTTTATTTTTCTTATTTGTATCTTCATCCACATCATCTCTCACACCAACCATCAATTCTTTTTCACTCTGGCTGGAAAAAACATAATAATCCTTTAATTTGGATGTATCAAAGTAAACATTATCCCCTGCGATATATGCATACCCTTTTTCTAACAATGCCTCAATCATATGAATAAATTCATCGATACAGTTGGTTGCAGGTTCGATCACATCCGGTCGTTTGATGTTTAATTTCTCACAGTCAGAAAAGAATGCATCTGTATAGAACTTTGCAATTTCCATAACAGTCTTATGCTCTCTCTTCGCACCCTTTAGCATCTTGTCTTCTCCAGTATCTGCATCGCTGGACAAGTGTCCCACATCTGTAATATTCATGACACGTTTCACGTCATATCCTGCATAGCGAAGTGTTTTCTCCAACACATCTTCCATAATGTAACTTCTTAAATTTCCTATATGAGCAAAATGATATACCGTAGGACCACAAGTGTACATTTTTACTTTTCCGTCTTCATTGGGAATGAAGTTTTCTACCGTTCTTGTCAATGTATTATAAAACTTAATTCTGTTCTCCATGATTTTGTTCCTTTCTTTCTTCCAACCTGGTAAGATGGTCTATGCATTTTTTTAATGCCCGGTTTTCTTCTTTTAAATTCTGTATTTCATTCATCATTGGATCTGGGAGATGAATCTGATCCATATCAGAACGCGGAATTCTGACATTATCCTGCTTCACCACACGCCCCGGTACTCCCACCACAGTAGAGTTTGGTGGAACTTCTTTTAATACCACGCTTCCCGCACCAATTTTAGAATTTTCCCCAATGGTAAAGGATCCCAGTACCTTGGCTCCAACACTAACCATGACATTATCTTCCAAAGTCGGATGTCGTTTCCCCGTCTCTTTTCCCGTTCCTCCCAGGGTTACTCCCTGGTACAGCGTTACATTATCGCCGATAATGGTTGTTTCCCCAATCACTACACCATGACCATGATCAATAAACAGTCCTTTTCCTATTGTAGCACCAGGATGTATTTCTATTCCCGTCTTTCGTGCAGCTCTCTGAGAAATCCATCTGGCCCGGAAATAATGCCCCTTTAAATAAAGTTTATGTGCTTTCCGGTATTTCCAAATTGCCCGGAAGCTAGGATAAAGCAATACTTCCCAATCAGATTTGATTGCCGGATCTCTTTCTCTTATAATAGCCGCCTCTTCTTTGAAATATTTCCAAAAATTCATGATGTTACCTCTTTACATAGATTTTAAAAAAAGAAACTCCGTCCCATGCCTGTGACACAAGAGACAAAGCTCTGCTTTGCGGTTTCCTTGCTATATCTTATCATATGTATTGCAAATCATTTTGTTCCAGATTCAGATTTATGAAATACCCTATATGTTCAGGTTATAGTATACGACATAATATCAAAAATCTCAAGATAAATATATCTTTGACTTTTTCTGCGAATCATTGTTCAAATTACCTCATTCATCCGAAATATGGCAGTATCCTCTATCCTTATTTCTGGATTCTGAATTTTTACCATAACAGAAAATGTATATTCTTTTATTTGAACCATGTTTCTTTGTTTCATAAAAAAATTAAGATTATGCTGTTTTTGCTCCGTATCTCCTATGAATCCAAGCAAAACTTTTTCTCCCTGATGTTCCCCGATGGTAATCCATGCGCAGATTGCATCTGTATCCTTCTTCTTAATCAGCCAAATCTCTCCATCATCTGCATCTGCCCTCGCAATGCAGTCTCTGATATATTCCTGTGATATGTCAAAAAATACTTCGTCTTTTTTTCTCATTTTTTCCATAAACAGGATGATGTTTTCACATTGTTCCCTGTCTATTTTGTCAGAGTGCAGGCGTTCCAAAACATACTCCTGCTCAAAATTCTCTTCCATGTCTCTTCTATATATCCGCTCTTTCTCCTTTTTGACTGTACGATATCCAAGACCGGTATATATGTTTTCATCCACAGGAATCAAATAAAGCAAATCTGTCTGCATATTTTCTGCTGCAGTCATCAGTTTTCGCATCAGTCCCTGTCCTCTGTATTCTTCTAATGTTGCTACACCATATATATACATGGCGTTTATCTTCCTGTCACCATAAATCAGAGTTTTTGGAAACAGAAACACTTCCGAAACCACCTGTTCCCCACAGGTATACACCAATGCGGTTCCCTCCCTCACCGCTTTCTCAAAAAAGAAACAGGTGTACTGCTCAGGATCCGCAAAGATGTGATCATACAAACTTTTTGTTTTCAAAATCTCATTCCCTCTCAGGCATTCAAAAACCATTTCCATTCCTCTTCCTTATTTTTCATATATATTGTATTTTTTCGCCATATAAACCGGATGATAGGATAGTTTCGCTTTGCGCAGTCCCTCCATTCCCATATCATCTTCCCGGTTCACATATTTGGCTGTTGGAAAACATTTTACTAAAAACTGTTGATTGACAAAAGGATACAATCCACGGATGTCCGGATTCGCTTTCTCTACATGAATATAAGCTGTCTCTTCCCGTTTCAGATAAGTTCCAAGGGTAAATGCCTCCAGTTTTCCATCTATAAAAACACCAAGCATATCAAGATTCATATTGTCACTGTGGGAAACCAGTTCTTTGATTCCTCTCAATTCATAATCATCTCTGCGATATTCATCCTCAATATTTCTCATGGAATGCCAGCGGTCCAGATATTCATGGATGATGGGTGCGTCTTTTTCCGTCATGATTCTGCATTCATATCTTCCATCATATTCTTTATAAAACGCATTGACATGGTTTTTCTTTTTGTGATACTTCTTTCCGGAAAGTTTTCGCAGTGCTTCCGCATCATATACATAATCGAAGTATCGTCTGTCTTCCTCTACTGTATACTTATCTTCCGGAAGCTGCAGTTGTTCTACCATTTTCTCATCTGCCAGATACATGACCAGTTTCTGTCCCAGTTCTTTATGAAAATACTCCTGTGCCTGATAAAAATAGTTTTCCAATTCTTCATCTCTGCATATAGGAGAACCGGTAAAATACTCTCCCTGCAATTTATATATCCAAAACAAACCGTTCCCATCCGTGATGTATCTCGCCTGATAATAATCTTTCCAGATATAACTGTTTGTGATAATATTCTCACATGTTTGGGCATAACGCAAAGAAAATAATTTACGCAATTCCCAGTAATCTTCATATTTTACTTCTTTTAATTCCATTTCACTCATAATCATCCTGCCTTACTTTCCACAACCCGGACAGTTTGTACATGTTCTTGTCTGCATCTCTGAATCATAAATATAATTTTCTACTGTGTTTAGCAATACAATTGCCTGTGCAGCAATTCCTTCTCCACGTCCGGTAAATCCAAGTCCTTCTTCTGTAGTAGCTTTCACACTAATCTGGTTTTTCGAAATTCCCAATGCATTGGCTATATTTTCTACCATCTCTTCCCGATATGGTGCAAGCTTTGGTTTCTGAGCAATCACCGTTGCATCTATATTTCCTATCACATAGAAATGTTCTTCTAAAAGTTTTTTCACATGTTTCAACAAAAGGATACTGGAAATATCTTTATATTCAGGATCTGTATCCGGAAAGTGTTTTCCAATATCTCCCAGCGCTGCAGCCCCAAGAAGTGCATCCATAATAGCATGAACCAGTACATCGGCATCGGAATGTCCCAACAATCCTTTCTCATAAGGAATTTCCACTCCGCCTAAAATCAGTTTCCGGTCTTCCACCAGTTTATGTACATCATAACCCATTCCAATTCTCATCTTTCTTATTTCCCTTCCTTTCTCTCTTAATGTTATATAATTTTTATAATATGCAAAAAACTCCGGGAACATTTTCGTTCCCGGAGCTTCTATCGTGGCTAAGAAGGGAGTCGAACCCCTGACACCACGGGTATGAACCGTGTGCTCTAGCCATCTGAGCTACTTAGCCATATTCACTCTGATAAAAAGGTTTTGAAAGAATGGGACCTATAGGGCTCGAACCTATGACCCTCTGCTTGTAAGGCAGATGCTCTCCCAGCTGAGCTAAGATCCCACATCTTTTGCCGCCTCAATCAGACTGCTTCGCTAGTATATACCATCCAGACGAATTTGTCAACTGTTTTTTTTAAAAATTTCAAATTTTTTCAAAAATTGTATTAATTAAAACCAAAAATCTTCTGAACAGCCTTATATCCCAGCACAGAAAGACCTCTTCCAACTCTTCCCGGAAGATTCATCCAGATTCCAAATAATGAAAATCTTAATTTTCGATACAGACTTTCATCACATTCCTTCAGCCAGTTCCATAATTCTTTCTTCTTCACCAGGTTCTCTTTCTCTTTGGAAAGAATCAACATGATAGATGCAATACACATCATCATATCAAGATATTGCAGCATATACCGATTCAATGCCTTACTCTCAATGTCCATCTGTAAATAATCTTCTATCATGATTTTTGCCACGCGGATATGCTGATCGATTCTGGATATCATGACTTTTTCATTGACAGACTGATCTTCTCTTCCGATAAAATAATGATAAAAATCCACGTCAATATAACATAGTTTCTTTACATATGGCAGTGGATGGAACACAAAGATATTGTCCACATAGAATGTGTGGGCCGGTAATTTCAACCCACAATCCTTTAACATCTGAGTACGATAAATCACGGAATGCATAAGAATATACTGTGTTTTACGGAATTTCACATGTCCATCCCAATGAGTGATATGCCGATTTGGAAAAATATTCTTATATCTCATCACTTTCTTATGCTTTGCACCCTGTTTATCATAGACAAAGTTTGCAAGAAGCATATCTAGTCCCTTATTATGTTCTACCATATAACGCAGAGTATTCAACACTTTTTTCAATGTTTCCTCGTCTACCCAGTCATCACTGTCTACCACCTTAAAATATTCTCCCGTGGCATGGAGCAATCCTGTATTCACAGCTTCCCCATGTCCTCCATTTTCCTGGGATACATACCTGACCTGCGTTGGATATTTCTCCTTCAGCATCAATGCCTTTTCATGCGTTCCGTCTTTTGAACCATCATTCACAATAATTACTTCAACTTCATCTCCACCACTAACCAGTGTTTCCACACAGTGTTCCATATAATCCTGTGAATTATAACATGGAACCGCAATACTTAATAATTTCATCGTCATTCCCTCTTTTTTCTTGTTTTTGACTCCTTTATCTGATTGTACGCACCAATTCCAGTGCACGTTTCACAATAGCATCGATATTATAGTACTTATATTCCGCAAGTCTTCCCAACAGCCACAAATTTCCATAATTCCGGGCAAGCTTGTTATATTCATCATACAATGCCTGATTCTCCGGATCATTAATGGCATAATAAGGAATCTGACCTTGCTCGCCTGTATAGGCATATGGATATTCTTTTACAATTGTAGTGCCATCTGCTGTCTGACCTGTCAGTTTCTTAAATTCCGTAATTCTGGTATAATCTTCGCTCACAGTATAATTGACTACGGCTTTTGGCTGATATTCTTCCTGCTCATAATACTCAAACCTGAAATCAAGACCACGATATGGCAGTCTTCCATATCTGCATCCAAACAATTCATCAATAGCGCCGGTATAAATCACCGGACCTTCAAACTTTTGATTATCAAAATAAATCTGATAATCGTCAAATCGCAGAACAGACATGGCATCCACACCGGTGCGAACTTCAATTTGCGGATGTGAAAGCATTTTTTCAAACATCGGTGTATATCCATCCTTTGGCATTCCCTGATAGGTATCGGTAAAATAACGGTTATCATGGGAAATCAATACCGGAACTCTTCCCGTTACTGCCGGATCAATTTCCTCCGGTTTCTTACCCCATTGTTTCATGGTATATTTCAAGAAAATATTCTGGTATACAAACTCCGCAATATCCCGAATATCGGAATCTTCATTTTCTCTCAGCTTAAGAATTGGCACTTTCGTTCCCTCTCCATAAGCAGCGATTAATTTTTCTTCCAGTTCCCCGGCCTTATCCTCCTGATAAACCATATGAAGAGTATTTAAATTAAACGGTACAGGCAGATATTGTCCATCAATATATCCCAGAACTTCATGAGAATAATCCAACCAATCTGTATACCGGGAAAGATATTCGTATACTTCCCGGTCAAAGGTATGGAAAATATGCGGACCATACTGGTGAATCAAAATCCCATGTTCATCCTTTTTGTCATAACAGTTTCCTCCAATATGCGAACGCTGTTCCAACACCAATACTTTTTTTCCTTTTTCTCTCGCCATAATATCTGCAGCAACTGCTCCAGCAAATCCGCTGCCGATGATGATACAATCATACATTCTTCTCTTCCTCTTTTCTCTTCCTCTTTTTTCTCATTCGATTCATAACCCACAGAATCATTGCCATACCTGCAAGTTCAAATCCAAGAACAATCCAATATGCCACCGGACGATTATCTACCTTTTGACTGAACGGCAGATACATCATAACCAGCGCCGTCGTATTACAGCTCATATGAAACAGAACCGGTGCAATCATAGTTCCCGCATATTCTCTTACAAAACAAAATAATAATCCCAGTAAAAAACCATAAATCCCCTGGGACAGATTGCCGTGATAAATTCCAAACAGAAGTGCTGACACAACGGATGCTGCCACCACATTCATAGTCTCTTTCAACTGCCCATACATCATATCCCTGAAAATGACTTCTTCCACCAGCGGTGAAACAATGCATAAGGTAAGTATTTGAAAAAGAAGGGGATTCTTGATAAAACTATCCTGCACTTCTCCATAGGAAGAAACTGCTGCCGTCACAGCTGTGACCAGTCGTCCCAATCCTCCCGCTGCAAATATCCCAAGTCCACAAACCAGTCCCGCTACTTTTGCCGACGGCAGTTCCCACTGCCAGTTTCCTGTGATATACCCATGCTTCCGAATAAAAAACAGGATTAATAAAGTTATGATTCCTGCAAAAAAAAGTGCTATCAGACCATGATTGTGCATGTATTCTTCTGTATACTCCAGAAAACGATAGGCAAGTAATGCGTGATCACTGTCACTATTCTCTATGGTTCGAAATTTGTACCAAACAGAATAAATGCCGAATATCACCTGTATAACCAGCTGAACTCCCACATACACCAGCAACGGAAGCGCTATTTTTATTACTTTCAATTCCAGACTGTCTTCTTTCTTCATTACAATTCCCTGTTTCTATTTTGATGTAATATGTCCAATATTCTTAATCAATACGGAAATCGTTCCATCCTCATTTGTCATAAACTCAATATTGTCTGTGCGATTATACTGTTCCATAGGAATTTTAATTTCAATTCCCGTATCTGTAGTCAAATGCTGTTTCGCAAACTTTCTTGTGGTTGCTTCGTTCTTCGGTTCAATGACTTCCTCTTCCGAAATCTGATATTTCTCAATTTTTTCACGAAACTTGGCATGCATGGCTTCCTTGTTCTCAAACACCTTGGCTGCCACCTCAGGAATGCGGATACTTCCCTGCTCCTGCATTTCTTGATGAATGATGCTCTTTGCCTTCATGTGTTCCTCAAACTGCTCTGATTCGTTTAAAAATTCCTTCTGAACCTCTTCCACAGCTTTCTCTACCACTGCAAGTCTTGTCTTCTGAGACATCTTTGTTCCACAGAGAAGAAAGCGGGTAGAAAAATAATTTTCCTTCGCACCATTTACCTCATACTTCTTTTCCAGAAGACGTATGTGAAAATCCGACAGCCGGATGATTGCAGCCTCAGAAAGTT
>CALWLV010000218.1 GCA_944381595.1 uncultured Roseburia sp. | reverse complement strand
CATGCTGGCCCAGGCCAACTCCGTGCCTCAGGGTGTGCTGCAGCTGCTGCAGTAAGCGATCCCCGTTTCTTTCAAGTCAATCACAAGATCTCCCTGTACGGGGCCGGTCCTTCTGGCCGGCCCCGTTTTTCTTACTAGAGAAAGGATGAACCCTCCATGAGCAAGCCACTGTTGTCCATCGGCATGATCGTACGCAATGATATCCGCAGCATCGAGCGATGCCTGCGTGCGCTTCAGCCCCTGCGTGATGCGATTTCATGCGAGCTGGTCATTGCGGATACAGGCTCTACAGATGGCACAAGGGCGGTGGCTGCCCGCTATGCCGATCTTCTCTTTGACCTCACTTGGCCCAATGACTTTTCTGCCGCCCGCAACGCGGTCATGGAGTGCTGCCAGGGTGCATGGTATTTTACCGTCGATGCCGATGAGTATCTGGACAACCCGGATGAGCTGATTTTCTTTTTGAAAAATCCAAATAAAAACCCCGCTGTGGCCTCTCTGCTGGTGCTCCAGCGGAACTATACCACCCGTACTATGGATGGCGAGTACAGCGATTTTCCGGCAGAACGGCTGCTGCGCATGGATACTGGTCTGCGCTATCAGGGGGCAATTCACGAATATTGGCCTGTGCGGGAAGCAGGCTTTTATTCTGGTCTGCTTTCCAAAACCATTCTTCATCACGATGGATATACCTACACCACACCGGAAGAGGCACAGGCGAAAGCACGCCGTAACTTGGTTCTCTTGGAGCGCTTGATCCAACAGTTCCCACTGAGCTGCCGGCGCATGGTACAGTGCCTGGAGTCTTCCATGATTTTTCCTGATATGGCTTGGGGCTTTGCACAAATGGGGATGAAATTGGTGGCACAGAAGCCATCTCAGGAGCCGTGGAAGTGGGAGTGGGAACAATTTGGACCGGCCGTTGTTTCCCTCTCTGTACGCTGTGCTGCCATGTATGGCCATCCGGAGGAGCAAAAACAATGGAGTACATTGGCAATTCAGCTTTTCCCCAATAGCCTTTATACACAGATTGATGTAGCATATCTTAATATAAAATCATCTTATAAGGCCCGCAATTATTTAGATGTCATTGGATATTACGCACTTTACCGGCAAGGATTAGGCTGTGTGGAAAGCGATCCTACCCTGCTCCAATTCTGCATCAGTAAATTGTTTGGCGCCATGCCCAGCGCACGACACGAAGCTTTTCATATCTATCTGGATAGTCTCTGTGCTTGCAAGATGTTCCAAGATATGAAAAAAGAATTGGAGAGGATTTCTGTATCCAAAGAGGATCAACAGGGATGTATTGTTTTCCTGGGTTATCTGACAAAGCTCTTTCATGCGGGAATCTCGGTGGAGGAATTGGTGTGTCAGCTGACTCCGATTCTTTCAGATACAGAATTGCCTACTACCTATTTGGAGTTTTTACAGGCTGTCAAAGATTTGTTTACCGATCATTCTGAGTATCCTACGTATCAAATCTTTGAGTCACTTGTAGAAACCGATATTGGCCGCGCAGTGCAATTGATGCGTTGTTCAGATGCACAAACAGCTTGTGTTTGGATGGAACAGATCAGGGATTGGAGAAATATTCCGGTTGATGTTTTGGCACATCTATTGGAATATACAATTCCGCTTCCAGACAAATTTTATGAACTTAGCGCGGATATGCTACGTGTGTCAGCGGGACAGATCGCCGTAACATGGTCAGATGCCACGAATAAAGTTCTTGGACTGCATCCCCAGATGAAGGATTGCGTTGGTTTGGTAAAACTGCAATTCTTCTTTGACCTTTCTCTTGCGGCGGTACGCAGAGAAACCTGGGAAGATGCAGTTTCCAGTGCAGCTTTGATGCGTCTGTGTGTCTCTCTGTCAAAGCAATATCTGCCTGCTTACTACAATCCAGCACTCCTCTCGCAGCCGGAGCACTGGAATGTATTGCCCGGTATGCACCAATTTATACTGTATATAGGTAAGGCTTCTGAAATTGCGCAAAGTGCTCAGCTTTCACAATATCCTTCCGTGCTGCGAGCTGCCTTAGAGGCTGCGCCTGTTATGAAGCAAGCAGTTGCCTTCCTATTGGAGCATCCTGCCGCGCTGTGCCCGCCGGTATCGCCAGAATTAGAGGCATTGGCGGCACAGATCAACCAGATTTTGGCCAGTTATCCGCCGGATGATCCGGCAGTTGTCCAACTTAAGGCTAGCCCGGCCTATCAGAAGGTTGCTTATTTGCTGGATGGAGACATCCAGCAATGAAAGTTGTTATCTTAGCCGGTAGCTTGGGTAGCCACATAAGTGAGAAAATTATCTGAAATCAAATCCAATGATTACCATTGGCAATCAGCCGATTTTATGGCATATTATGAAGTATTATTCCACATTTGGATTTCAGGATTTTATCATCTGCTGTGGTTATAAAAGAATGCTTTGCTGACTACTACCTTCACCGCTCCGATGTGACCTTTGATTTTTCGGCAGAGAATTGTATAACGGTTTACAGTAATGTAGCTGAACCTTGGCGTTTTACCTTGATTGATATAGGATTGAATTCCCAGACTGGCATATGTGTCAAAAGCCTACAGAAGTATATCTTGGATGAGACATTTATGCTTACCGATGGTGATAGTGTCAGCGATTTGGATCTCAATGCTCTGCTGGCACAGCATCGTAGCACGGGAGCAACTGGTATTTTTACAGAATATAGATAGTGCTGCCTGGAAGCGTCTGGACTAAACTATATCTAGATATAGAATATAGTTTGCATCGATTTTATAAACAATATATAATGATTGGGATAAATTATGAGTAGATATATTCAGAGTTTAAAGTTAAATGATCTTTTCTCTGACGAAGAATCACAGCTTATTTTTCGCTGGAGAGATCTCTATAGTCAAACTGGTGATATGCATTCTATTGCTTCTATGTGTGAGACACTCTACCAAAAAAAGAGTAATATTACATTAAAAAAGCAACTGGGTTCCTGCGATCAGGTTGTAGCCTTTGGCTGTGGTGCAATTGGTCATCGCACTGTAACCATATTAAATATGCTTGGAATACCGGTTGACTATTATTGTGATAATGACATACAAAAATGGGGAACAGTTCATCTAGGCAAGAAAGTAATCTCTCCACAACAACTGTCTCGTATATCCGGGAAAACAGCTGTAATTATTACTACATCTATCCCATCCTATATAATGCAAATAAAACAGCAATTGACTGAGATGGAATTTCCTGAATCAAACATTTTAATTCCATGTAAAATTATGGGGGATCAATACTTTGATCTTCCTGCTATACACCCTAGCACAAATGGAATTTTTATAGATGCAGGATGTTTTAATGGTGATGACTCTCTTAACTTCATCCATTGGTCCAAGCAAAAATATCAAAGCATCGTTGCCTTTGAACCAGACGAAAAGAACTTTAAGAATTGTCATAGAGCACTATCCAAATATCCTAACATTACCTTATATCCATACGCTCTTTGGTCTAGTGATAATAACGTAAACTTTGTTGCAGATCAAAGCGGCAGTTCTCATATAGAGCAGAACACTGGAGGTAAAATTTCTTCAATAAAATTAGATACATTACTTAAGGAAACTCCTGTAACCTACATAAAAATGGATATCGAAGGCGCTGAATTGGAGGCGCTTTATGGTGCACAGCAAATTATCCAAGCCTACCGGCCTCAGTTAGCTATCTGCGTCTACCATAAACCCAATGATATCTATGATATTCCTTTTTATTTAAAAAATTTAGTTCCAGAGTATCATTTTTATCTCAGACACTACTCATTATGTGATTTAGAAACTGTATTGTATGCTATAGCGGGAGACAGTTTCCAAAATAAGCGCTAGAGTACATAGTAATGCGGTCTAATGGAGGGGTCTACCTTGTACTATTGCATTAAGTTAAGAATCAGTGAACTGCTTCAAAGCTTACAAGAAGCTGTCGTATATATTGGGCAGCAGAGTAAAATACCAACTCAGTTGCTTGCTGATTGTAATCAGGCACTCAGTCAAATTATAAAGACCAGTCAACAAGAAGAAGATGCCCAAGATTTAGTACAATCATTACAGCTTCTTATAGGTGACTTTCTCCAACCACCTTCCCCCCTGGCCGATTGGACAGACAAAGTTTGTGAGCGTTTGTATAAAACATACCGTATTCTGTGGGATTCTGTACCCACTAGATGGCGTATGGTTTTTTTACCATATAATGCATCTATGTGGAGTTGTATGGAGAGTCTTTGGGAGGCGGCGGATGAAGATCCCCAATGTGATACATATGTAGTTCCAATTCCATATTATACATTGTTAGGGGACCAAAAATCCAATAAGTACAACTATCACGGTGATATGTATCCTGCCAATGTACCTGTGGTTGATTATCAAACGATAGATTTAGAAAAGATGCATCCCGAGTTTATTATTATTCATAATCCATATGACGATATGAATAACCTCACCCGTGTCCCAAGTAAGTTTTTCTCATCAAATCTTAGCAAATATACATGTTGCCTTGTTTATTCTCCCTATTTTACTTTCTTCAATCATACATCGGATATAGATACTACAAACCGTCTCATCTCTGCCCCAGCAGTTGCTAATTGCGATAAAGTGCTTGTACAATCAAACACTGTAAAAGAACATTTTATAAAATGTAATATCCCGTCAGAGAAGCTGCTTTCTTTAGGTTCTCCAAAGATTGATTATATTGTAAATTCAATTCATGATAACAGAGTACAGATTCCACAAGAATGGAAAAACAAAATAGGAAACAGAAAACGGATACTGTATACATTTTCTCTCGCCTGTGCCTATAATCCAGTCTGGCTGGAAGGTGTATATAATTGCATGAAGACATATTGGAACGATCCGGATTTGGGCTTTATCTTCCGTCCACATCCATTGGTACAAGACTATTGTATTAATAGACAGCGCAATGTAGATTTGCTGAATAAAATATATCAATTTGCCCAATCAGATGAACGATGGGTACTAGATACCAATTCAGATTATATGCCTGCCTTTCAATTTTCTGATGGTTTTATGCTCTCAGATTCGTCCTCTCTGATCAATGAATATATGGCGACAGGAAAACCCATTTATTGGGATCATATGAATTATGATATGATGCCTGCTACCACTACTAAGAAAGGCCATCTTTTTGCAGATATGACAGTTCTGTATTGTCCCCGCAAATGTGTAGGTTTATCTGATCTAGAATGTCATTGTAAGGGAACAGATATGTTTTTTTCTATTGTAAAAGGTCAAACAAAAGATACAAAAAAAGAAAAGCGTATGTACGAAGTCCAACGGTACTTTGAAAATGTTGATGGAAGTGCTGGAAGCAAAATTTATCAGGCATTAGTAAAAGAGTATATTCAACTACCCCAATAATTTTGTATACAGATGGATGACTAAGGATGTTCATATGAATTATGCTGTAATCAAAGCTGGTGGGATTGGAGTGCGAATGCAGCCAAATGATATCCCCAAACAATTTTTAAGTGTGTGTGGAAAGCCAATCATTGTGTACACATTAGAGCGTTTTCAGGAGAATTTAGCCATTACAGAAATATGTGTTGCTTGCTTAAGTGATTGGATTGAATATCTATGGGAATTGGTAAAACAGTATCATTTGACAAAAGTTACTCAAATTGTACCAGGCGGTACTACAAGCCATCTTTCCATACGAAACGGTATTTACGCACTTAGAGGTCGATGTTCGTCAGACGATGTTGTAGTTATTCACGATGCGGTGCGTCCTATATTTGACCAGAATATATTAGAAACTGTTATTGATTTGGCAAGGCAGGAAGGGGCTGCTGTAGCCTGTGTACAATGTATAGAATCTGTCTTTTACAGCTCTGATGGCCGATATATTGGGACACATCAGCCTAATTACCAACTTTATCGTGCTCAAGCTCCACAGGCATACACCTGGGAAAAATTATTATGGGCTTATGAAGAAGCTGATCGATTGGGAATTTTCGATGTGCTTTCCACTGATCATTTATACACAAACCTTCACCTTCCCCAACGTTTAGTTTCAACCGGACAACACAATTTTAAGATAACAACGCATGAAGACGTTGTTGCATTTACAGAACTCGTTCGTGGTCGTATAAATGGTGGGATTTAAATGAAAGATCATGAATGCTTATTTCCATATCAACTTAAAGCAACTTCCTCTTTTTATAAAAAAACAATTATAGTTACTGGTGCTACGGGTTTTATTGGCCGCGCAGTAGTGCAAACATTGCTTTCACTAGCAAACAGGAAACCATCCGCCATTATTATTCTAACTCGCTCTAACCAAAATGCAGCACATATTTTTGGAACTGACCCTACATTGAAATTTATAGAATGGAGTGAACCTTGGCACACTATCTATAATGGTCAAATTGATTATATCTTACATTGTGCCTCTGCTACAGATTCCCGATTTTTTATTGAGAAACCAGTAGAAACAATTAATTCCATTTTGACTTTTACCTGGAATATATTAGATTTTTTAAAAGGTTCCCCTGAATGCAAAATGGTATTTGTTTCAACAATGGAAGTTTATGGCACAGAGCATCATCTTCATTATCCAATATCTGAAGATGATTATGGTTATAGAAATCTATTGAGCGCAAGGAGCAGCTATCCTCAGGCAAAAGCAATGGCAGAAACACTTTGCTACGCCTATGTAAAAGAATATGGATGCCACATTTCTATTGCCAGGCTTTGTCAAATATTGGATTTAAATATTTTGGAATCTGATCAACGTATGTTTGCTCAGTTTATTCGTTCGGCTACCAATGGAACGGATATTGTACTGCACACCACAGGAGAAACTGTACGCACTTATTGCAGTCTGTACGATTGTGTTTCCGCTCTTTTTTGTATCTTAACCTGCGGGAAACCAGGTGAAGCATATAATGTGGCCAACGAAAAAATGACATATACCGTAAAAGAAATTGCACAGTTAGTGGCAGAGGAATATGGTTGTAGCGTTCGCTATGAAATACAGGAATCTGGATTACATGGTTATCTGCAACAGTTATATATGCCATTAGATGCAAGCAAGTTGCGCACACTTGGTTGGAGGCCAACTACTGACTTAAAGCATATCATTTCAAATGTAAAAGTAGCTACCATGATAAAATCTCCATTTAAATAAATTAAGTGGATGTTGTCCTGGAATCAGTATTTGTAAACAGACAGGATCAGCTGGATTATTTAATGTTGTTTATCGTTTGGACGAACTTAGAGCACCTAACAAAAGCAGGGAAGTATGCTACAATGGTTCTGGTGATGTGAAATGGGAAAGCAATTGGTAAGGTGTGGTGGAACCGGTCATTCCCGACAGAACCCCACGTCCAAAAGGAGGACGGCCACCTATTTCAAATCGAGCAGCCCTGACAAGGATAATATTTGTATTGAAAACCGGCACACCACGGAAAGAACTGCCACAGGAAATGGGCTGTGGCAGCGGGATAATTTGCTGGAGAAGATTGAAGGATTGGCAACAGGCAGGCGTTTGGGAGAAGATTCTGTATGTGATGCTTCAGCACTTGCATGATACAAAGAAAATTGACCACATCTTAAGAAGTGGCTATTTTAAAAGTGTGAACATTGTTTTTAAGGGAAATGTCCACATGATTACTTTTGCATAAAGGTGCATGAAATCGTCGACGGTAGTGAAAAAACACCGGATAAGGCAATTGGCCATACCAGAGGCAGGCTGAATGTAGGGATCTACACCATAGTGGATGGCTTGGGCACCCCCGATAAACAATGGAAATTTTTTGATCTTACAGAAACAGTAACAGAGTTGTTGATTTCCCACAGCTTTAGCTATACTCTACTTGGTTCTTGATGTTTTCATTGTAGATTATAAATATGATGAGATATTTTTTACCAATATGGTAAAGAAATTTGTTGAAATAATCTAGATACCGGAATTCACTGGCCTATTGATGACCAATCTCTTTTGATATATTAAAGAAAGATGAAAATTTTTCCTCTCTAATAGAATAAGAAAGCCTTTTGAACGCTTTTTACTATAATACGGAGGAATTCTAATGATTATTGATAGCAAAGGTATAATCCAAAAGCTAGACAAAACATCTGTCTTGGACTTTTTAAAAGCAGAAAATCGTTCACTTATTTTATATGGAATGGGAGAAAACGGAGAATTCGTATATGAGATGCTAAGAATGCATCATATTCCTGTAGCTGCAATTTGTGATGGCAGTCCAGAAAAATATGGTAAAAAAATTGATAGTTTGATAATTACAAACTGGGAAAATGCATTAGCAATGTATCCAAATTCACTTATGTGGATTACAATTGCTAAAAAATCTATTCGGGATGAAATAATATATAAAGTTCGACAAGCAGGTTTTAAGCCTGAATTTTTAATCTTTAATCTGAAATATCCTATGGCCGAAGAATACTATCGGGATTGGGATGATACACAACAAATTATAATTGTTGGAAAAAATCCGGAACTTACTGAACTGCACCAGAGCTTAACTAATCAGGGTTTTTCAATTCAATCTATTATAAGTACAGATTCTAACCTTAATTCTATTTGTGGGAGACCAGTAATCCAATTGGAGAGCTATTCTAATTATCCAAAAAGAGCTAATTATATTATCTGTGACGAAAATAAATGGAATAAAGTGGTTGGACTTTTGCACAAAGAAGGAATCTGTGAGCATATATATCGTTACATTATTAATGCATTTGGAAAATTTACTCCCCAAAAATATAGCTTTGAAAATATCTTATTTCGCAGGGTATTTTTATTTTCCACTAGTAAGCTAAATCTTTTATACCACTACTTCTCAGATACAATTTCCCAACAAATTTTAAAAGATCTTTGCTATAAATGCTTTTCATTTTATAAAACCCAAGATAAAAAGTCTAAACAAATCTTACTTCCTGAATTGATATCTCTTCGCGAGCGGCAGCTTGATGCCATATTAGATCACAAATTTAATACAGATTATTTGAAGATTCCTCAAGAGTGGAATATAATATCATTAGAGAACTATATTACACACTTTTTGCAATTTTTAGATGTATTGAACCAATGTTATGAGGCTAAGCAACCTACTATCCTTCGCTTGGACGGCAGTCTTCTTTCGATTTTACCGTATAATAAGTAAGGAGGACTATATTGATCAGTATTATCACTTCTGCCTATAATGCCGAACTTACACTGGCGCAAACAATTCGTAGTGTTCTTGCACAAAGCTGTCATAACATTGAATACTTAATTGTTAATCATGGATCGACTGATTCCACCAGTCAAATTATAGATCAATTTGCAGCACAGGACTGTAGGGTCAAACATCTAACTATAGAAACAAACTCCAGATATATTGGTCGCGCTCTCAATTATGCATTACAATTTGCCAAAGGTGAATACATTGCATTTTTAGATGCGGATGACACATATGAACCATCCTTTTTAGATGTTATGTTGACTAATATAGAACACGGCCATCTGGACTTGGCGGTATGTGGTTTTCACCGTGTGAATGAGTGCAACAAAATTATAAGAACTGATACCATTGGCTCCTCTTTTCTAGTGTCTGGTCCTAATGGGTATAATCAACTTTGGCAACAGTTTTTGACTGCAAGCTTTGGATATCTCTATGTGTGGTGGAACAAACTCTATCGTCGCAGCTTTTTAGATAAGAACCATCTACAATTTCCTGAAGACTCTTATGTCCATGGGGATGCACTATTTCAAGCAAAACTTCTAGCCCATATGCCGCGAATGTATTGTAGTAGTGATGCCTTAGTAAATTGGCGCTGTGTATTGGGCAGCAGCAGTTATGGCACCTATAAAAAGGGATATTACAAAGAAGCAGCAGATGCTGCATGGGCCTTTTCAAAACTGACTGAGCGATTTCTTCTTGATCAGAATATGCAAAAGAGTTGCTGTGAGAGATTACTCTTCTCTTTACCGCATCTGCAGCGCTTGAGGTACTATCAGGGCTCTCTATCAGAACAGTGTTCAGAACTCATTGATTGGATCACATATCCCCCCTACTGGAATCTGGTTACAAAGTCAGGGGCACAAGCAAAGATAAACCAGTATTTGAAAACCTATATAGAGGAAAAATTGGAGGAAATTTAACATGAAATGGACAAATAAGGGACATGAACTTGATTTTATAGGAAAGAGATTTAAGGATAGAAAACAAATTTATATTTATGGAACTGGACCTCGCGGCAAACTTTGCTATGAGCGTCTTGCTTTCTTAAATTGTACTATTGGCTTTATTGACGGTAATACCAAAAAAAGGAAAATTGGTTTTATGGGATTACCTGTTTTTGGAATTGAACAAATAGATGCACTGAAGAAAGAGCATTCTTTAATTATAATTGCGGCTGGGCCCACTTCCGAAGGTATGATTGCAAAAACATTGTTGTTTTACGGTTTTACACCCGAAAGCGACTTCTATTATATGGATAGCTTTATAAATGCATACCTTCAAATATATGCAATGTATGCACATAATAAATTAATGGTTAATCTATATCCGCAATCTGTAACCGAGCGTTGTTCATTAAAATGCGTTCATTGTAATCACTCTCTTCCTTATCTAAAAAATCCTGTAAATTTTAAAAAAGAGGAATTTATTGCAGATTTGGATCTGTTTTTTTCTCATGTTGATTATATTTATTCTGCAGATTTTGTGGGTGGAGAACCTTTTGTCCATCCTGATTTCTATGGGATGATGAAATATGCAGCAGAGCATTATCGCTCCAGAATGTTCCGCATGTTATTTGTTACAAATGGGACAATTGTTCCTTCTGATGAGATTTTAGAATTAATGAAAGAATATAATATTCAATTCTGGTTCTCAGACTACCGCACCAATGTTCCTCAAATTCAGCACTCTGTAGAGGCATTTCTGCAACGTGTAGAAAAAAGTGGTGTAACCATATTAAGAAATGAATTAGAAACATGGTCTGATTACGCTTTGGGAAAGGCAGACATTAAATTTGCCAATGAAGAAGAAAAAATCCGCTATTTTGATTACTGCGGCACTCCGTGTCGGTATATGAGAAATGGTCGTCTTTATTATTGTACTTCTGATCGTATGGCACAGCGTGCTGGACTAGTAGAAGAAGACTGCGACAGCTATTTGGATTTGAAAACTATTACTCCCGATCGCAGAATGGAAATACTTGAATTTGATCTCGGATTTAACACTAAGGGCTATTTAAATACTTGTACAAAATGTAATGGTCCTTATCTTTTTAGTGTCACTCCAGTTCCAAAGGGTGTTCAATGTACACAGAAACAGCTTCAAGACTTTCCTAAACAGTGCCCTTTTCCCGGGATAGAAGTGTAACTATATGAGGAGGATTTACACATGCTACAAACCAATATTTCTAAAAATGATTTTATAGACCAAGAATCACAAGTAATTTTCGAAACCAAAAAGAATTTTTATGAAACAGGTAATTGGAATTATCTTATCGAAACAATTTCAAAGACTTATTACAAAATCTGGGATAAAGTTTTGTCTTATGCGTCTAATTCATATGCTTTATGGGAAACATTGCAAAATAAGCATGGAAATGCTGTAATTTTTGGTGCTGGGCAAACTGGAAAATTAGTATATTTTTCTTGCCATTCTATTTTTCAAAACAGATTAATTGGGTTTATTGATAACTATAAGTATGGAAGTACATATTGTGGTCTTCCAGTGAATTCGGTAAATGAACTTCTAACTTGCACTAAAGAAAGTTTACCTTTAGTTTTAATTCCAGACGGAATTTATGCATCAAAAATGAAGAAGCAATTAGAAGATGAAAGTTATCCTTTAGACAAAATTTTTATTATTCCATATGAATTTTCTTTTCAAACTTTTAAAAATATTTCAAACATTGATATTGAACACGTACTTTTAACGAATACAAATCAGTATATTTTGTATGGAACATCGCATTATGAATTTTTACTATCTGTTTTGTTTAAAAGAGCTGGTCGTAATATAATAGGTGTTTGTGACCCCAATTATTCAAGTCAATATTTTCACGAGTTACCTGTTATTTCACTGGACGAAGCAAAAGCGCAGACATCAAATTGTTTTATATTGTGTCAGCAAGAGCGCATTGCTGAAGCATTGGTAAATGGTATAAGCAAAGACCAACTTATTCCCATGTTTCACATAGATCACCTGCAGTATTTTGATTCAGAAATTGTGCCAAAACCTGACCAAAGAATTCAAAGTTTTGTGGATGGTGGAGCGTTAGGCTTAGAAACAGCAATTAGTTTTCTTCAATGGTGTAATGGTAATGTTGCAAATATTTATTCTTTTGAACCAGATGAAAATAATTACAAAAATTGTTTGCGTGTGTTAAATGCAGGTGAATTTACCTTCAATTCTCACAATTATTCTGACAAAGTAAAATTGTATAAAAAAGGCTTATGGAGCTGCGATTCCGTACTAGAATTTCAAGAGATTGATATATCTGGTGCTTCTTATATTTCTGATAGTGGTTGCCCTAATGTTTCGCTCCATAATATGAATACAATCCATACCACTCGCATTCCTTGTTGCAGTATTGATGAGGTAGTAGGGAATGATAATATAACATTCATTAAAATGGATATTGAAGGATCTGAATTAGAGGCTTTAAAAGGCGCTAAAAACACTATAAAACGTTGCCGTCCAATTTTAGCAATTTCTGTATACCACAAGCCAGAAGATATTGTAGAGATTCCTTCTTATATTAAACGTTTAATTCCTGAATATCGATTGTTTTTACGTTGTTACCATACAGACCATACAGAAACTGTTTTATATGCTATCTAAATGCTATAAACAAACCTCGTTTTAAGGGGGTGTCTTTTTGTCTGATCCACTAGTAAGCATTGTTACTTCTGCCTATAATGCAGAAAAAACGATTGTATATGCGGTGGAAAGTGTTCTTACCCAGACCTATCAAAATTTTGAGTATATAATTATTGACCACGGTTCTACCGATCGAACTGGCGAGCTTCTTGAGAAACTTTCTCGAAAAGATCCAAGAGTTAAGATTATTAGAATTTTAAAGAATACTGGTTGTATCGGAAAAGCGTTGAATCTCGGTCTACAGCAAGCAAACGGAATGTATATTACTTTCTTAGATGCTGATGATTGGTTTAATCCAGATCATTTAGAAAAAATGGTACAACCAGCAGAGGATATGCAGTCAGATATAGTAATATGTGGTTTTTTAATTCGGGACGAAAACCATCACTTACTGAAGACCTTTTCTCCTGGGGATAATTTATTAACCAGAAAAGAAGATTGGAACAAATATAGTGAATTTTTCTTTACAGAAAGTTTATCGTTTGCCTGTTTTGATTTTTGGTGGAATAAATTATATAAATTGTCATTCTTGCGCAAACATAGTATTTCATTCCCTGAATCTAAAAACGTATATGGAGACTCAGAATTCAACCATGGTTGTTTTAAATTTTTTCCCAATGTAGTTACTATACCAAGTACCAGCATTAATTACTTTCAGTATAGGAGTTCAACTACCCATACATATTATATTGGTAACTACAAAGATCGAATAGACTATATTTGTAGATGGAAACTATTTTTTAAGCAACATGGATATATTCCAAAATTTGCTATAACTTATTTAAATCGTTTTCTATGTACCTTTCATGGGATTGCCACTACAACAGCTTCACTAGACGACACTTTAAGGGAACTTCAAGACTGGTATGAAAATCCAATAGTTTATTCTCATTTGTCCGAAATAAACAATATTGAATTTGCGTTAAATGAATTAGAACTAGGGGTTCAACTTCTAGCAGCCAAGTATTGTTGTACTGCAAAGGATTTATCTTATTGGATATCACAATACTATAATATTATACTTTCAAAAGCGCATTTAGATAAACAGTTTAATGATATTTTTGAAATTGTTTTTAAAGAGGATAATCCCTGTATGCTTGGAATCCAGTGGATTGCAGATGATTTGACATGTTTCTAATATAAAGTTTTTCTGAAAGGGCGCTTAAACCTATGATGAAACCAATTTATGAATTTCAGACCATTCAAGTAGAACTGACTAATGCCTGTATTCATTCCTGCTCTAATTGTACCCGTTTCTGCGGTCACCATAAGAAGCCTTTCTTTATGGATTGGGATACCTTCAAAAAGGCCATTGATACCCTAGAGAATTGGCCTCGGTTCATTGGCATTATGGGCGGAGAACCTACACTCCACCCAGAATTTGAGCGGTTTGTGCATTATGCCAACGAAAAGCATCCCCCCTTTTATAACATAGGTGGTGGTCATAAGCCTATCCCCAGCCTGAGCAAGTATATGATTGATGCCAACAAACTCAAGCCCGGCCCATTAAATAAGTTTCATGGTTTGGGGCTCTGGTCTTCTGTTTGTGACAAATACTATGATCATTATGAGCAAATTCAGGATACTTTTATTTACCAGTGTATTAATGATCATACTGCAAGCAGTCACCATCAAGCTTGGCTGATGACACGGAAGGAATTTGGGATCGGTGATGATGAGTGGGTCAAACTAAGAGATAACTGTTGGTGGCAGCGTCTTTTGGGGTCCCCCAGTATTACTCCAAAAGGTGCTTTCTTTTGTGAAGTTGCTGCTGCCATGGACATGCTGTTTGACGGTCCTGGCGGCTGGAAAATTGAAAAGGATTGGTGGAAGCGTGGGCCAGAAGATTATAAAGAGCAGCTCCATTGGTGTGAGTTTTGCTCTGGTGCATTCCTTTCTCTGGAACGAGACGCTAACGAGATGGTAGACGATGTTTCCCCTGTTATGTTTGAAAAACTCAAACAAGTAGGGAGTCCTAAGTTAAGTCGCCCTGGAGCTATCCAGGTTCACGATGTTCGGAACATCCCTATCAAACCTCGAAAAAACCTATTGCTATATCAGCCTGACCATGAGTTGCGCTTTACCGAGAAAAATACCAGCCTTTATCCCAGAAATATCTGGGCCATAGCGTTCCTTGACCAAAATACGGACTGCTCTGTATTGATTCAAAATCGGCCTCTTTTTGATGACTTCTATGTAGTGACAGATGATAATACACTACAAGCAAAGTTAGGTCCTGATTTTAAAGTAATTCTCCGTCAAGGTGCCTCTGACACCAGAATTTTGGCCGCACTTACCAGTAAGGCCACCGACTGGCTGGCTGTGGTAGATCCCACCCGCTTGATTGACCCTGACCAGCAGAAAATCTGGAAAACAACGATTTTCAACCCGGGAACTCTCCACATCTTTTCCAGCAACAATATGATGATGTTTAATGTCCGAGCAAAGTCTTATCGAAACGCTGGATTTGACGGTATATCAGCTCTGACATCTGTTTCAGCGTTGCCCACACTCTGGCCCAATGAGAAAGTAGCTGTTTTAGAACCCGGTTATGAACATATTGTTTCTCCTGATATTGCCGAATGGAATGAAAATATTACTAAAGCAGGAATTCGAAATTGGAATTATTTAGACTCGGTGATGAGCGATCTATCTCTTCAACGTGAAGTTCTCCCTCAGCTTGATTCTCTTCAAAAAAGTGGTCTACCTCTGTGGGATATGCTCTGCCGCATGGATCAGATATCCCCCTATGCAGCGTCCCCAGTATCTGTATGTAATAAAATAAAAACAGCTATTCACAACGAATTAGCACATCAGTTGGCCGATACTACGTTGGAGGATCTCCAAGCAGAATTGGAACAGCACTTGGATAGCTTCTGCGTTCGATATGCCTTAGCCATGCTTACAGTGGGCATCGAAAAAGAAAATCACCTAAAAGCCTGTGTCCTAAATACTCAAAACACTTATCATTTAGGTCTTGCTACACTCAAGCTTCACTATGATGCCTATCATCAAAAACAATATCTTTATCAGGAACAAACCATTGGATTCCTGCCCGAGATCCTACAGGCTTCCAGTCAGGCTCAAGATGTAATACTGATAGGCAATCACTATCCTGGTATGAGTATTGAGATGATTCTATCGGCTGCTAGACGAAAGCCATGCTGTTTTATAGATGAGGACCGCCAGGGGTTTGGCTATGACGGCCTCGAGACTCTGTCCGTAAAAGAAGCGCTGTCCCGCTATCCGGATAAGGCCCTCTTGTGGACAGAATGTGGTGATACTCAGAATTATCATCAGCGCTTGTTGGAGCGGGCAGGTGTAGTTCAGGAGCGGTATAAAACTCTACACCCATTAAATATTGCGGAGATGTGTATGACTCCCGAGGTAGCTTCTTTGCACCTTGATAATAATTTTCTGCGTGATTTTAACACTGAAGCTGATTCTAAGCAAAGAGCATTTATCCTGCAGCAATTATTATCGGAAGCGGATTATCGTGATATAGTGGACTAAGAGAGGGAACATATATGAAAAAGCTTTATGCTTCAGCATGTTATTCAGATCCTTTGGATATACGTTTTTCCCGCACCTATTGTGAATATACAGCAATCACCAGTGTAGAGCAACGGATGATATTAGAACTAATTCGTCAAAAAAATCCTCATAAAATTCTTGAAATTGGTGTATACGCAGGTGGTACCAGCACATTAGTACTTCACTGTCTCCATATGCTAGGTCTTTCCAGCAAATTATACTCTGTTGATGTGGCAGAACAAATTTACACAGCAGATAGAGCTAGAGAACCTGGTTTTTTAGTTTCTGAACTGCGTTCGTAACCGTCAACTCTCCCAGCGTATAAAAAGGCCGCCATCTCAGTGCGCAGGCATTGAGATGGCGGTCGGCATTTTCATTATGGTTTTGGAATTTTACATTCCTGCGGAGCATTCACAGGAAGGAAA
>CALWLV010000217.1 GCA_944381595.1 uncultured Roseburia sp. | reverse complement strand
CAACACCAACCGTCAGAATTCCCATCTCTTTGGCAATCCTTGCAACTACCGGTGCCGCTCCGGTACCGGTACCTCCACCCATACCGCAGGTGACAAATACCATATCGGCACCCTTGAGCTGCTCTCTCAGTTCCTCTTCATTCTCTTCCGCTGCTTTTGCTCCGATTTCAGGCTGTGCTCCTGCTCCAAGTCCCTTCGTCAGCTTCTCACCAATCTGAATCACAGTAGGCGCCTTACAGAGCTGTAAGGCCTGTTTATCTGTATTAATACCGATAAACTCCACTCCGGCAATCACTTCATCTATCATACGGTTAACGGCGTTATTTCCAGCACCGCCTACACCAACTACTATAATCTTTGCTTCCGTTTCTAATTCATTCGTCATAATCTCAAGCAAGGTTTTATCCTCCTAATCTTTTTATAAAACAACTTTCTTATATAATATATGTTTTTTTGTAAATAATCAATATCTTTTTTTTATTTTCAAAAGATTTTTCATTATTTTTACTTCTTCTTAAATGTATACCCTTTATCTGTCTGACTATATTCTTTCATATCCAATACACCATCCACATTTTCCATCACTGCAAGGATACTTTTCAAGTCACTGACCTTGCTGCTTAACTCTTTATCCGCCTCTCCCAGTTCCACCTGCACTTTATCAATCTTTAAGGTAATCTCAAGATTTTTGCTGATATAAATACTGCTGACCGGAATTTCATATGTATTTACCAGCTGTGTGATATTCAGAATCGTATCAAAGGTATGTTGATCCTCTACCGGTATTTTTTCATTGACTACAATATGGTCAAATGTAATTCCTTCCACCAGAGCAATCCCGGGCAATTCTTCCGTCGCCACTTCTACTACAATGCCATCTTTATCAAAATACATATTTTCACCCATATATTTCAGATAACCAATGGTACTTTTCTCATAGACTGTAACCTCAAACTCCGTAAGAGATTTCATTTTGACTTCATATTTCTCCACAAAGGGGATGGTCTTATGCTCCTGAAAGGTGGATAAAAAGAAAAATACAAAAGGATTTCTTTCTATGTCTTTCTCAAACAGATATTTTTCCAACATTTCTTCCTGGCATTTTTCATTCCCTTTATAGTCTATTTTTGAAATCCGCAGAGTGGCTGCAAATACAAATACGCCTGCGAAAAGAAGGAAAATCACCAGTATTATTATTATCTTTTTTTTCATATTTTTACTCTAATTTAATCCGTTTTGATACCGAAAGGACAAGTCCCATTTCCGTCAGCAAAAACAAAATCGAAGTTCCTCCATAACTGATAAACGGAAGTGTCACACCGGTATTTGGCAGTACATTAGTTACAACGGCAATGTTCAACAACACCTGAATGGAAATATGTGCCATTACGCCAATCACAATCATGGAACCATATAAGTCCTCTGCATTATTGGCTATGATTAAAAACCTCCATATCATAAGCAGGAATAACAGGATGACTGCAATTCCCCCAAACAATCCCAGTTCTTCACAAATAATGGAGAAAATCATATCATTCTGGGCTTCCGGCACATATCCCAGTTTCTGCACACTCTGTCCCAGACCTTTGCCGGTAAGTCCACCTGATCCAATGGCATATAATGCCTGCAATGTCTGGTATCCCTTTCCGCTGGCATAACTTTCCGGGTCCAGCCATGCATCCACACGTTCGCTTCGGAATCCGGAGCCCATGAACAGATAGGCACAGATTACTGTCACTCCGGCCACCCCGAGAATCACATAATGATTGTATTTCGGACTGGCCACAAATAACATGACAAATGTTATTCCTACCACAATGAGAGCCGAGCTCATGTTGTTGGTAATCAACATAATACATGCAGCCAAAGGAAGGCAGAAAAAAAACAGTTTCGCCGTTACCGATAGTTTTCGAATATTTTGTCTGTTATTATTAATCAAAAGAGCCAGGAGCATAATAATGGAAATCTTAGCTACCTCTGCAGGCTGGATACTAATCCCGGCAATGACAATCCATCTTCTGGCACCTTTTACCGTTTTTCCCAGAGGGGACATAACAAGAAACAACAGAATAAGGGATACTACATATCCAACCGTACCAGTCCACGTAAATTTGTGATAATCAATATTTGCTACCACAAACATAACAAATAAGCCAAGGAGAGTGGAAAAAAACTGCTTTTTCAGATAAAAAGTAGAATCTCCATATTCAATGGCTGCATTATAGGAACTGGTACTATATAACATCAACAGTCCAAATGCCAGCATAAAGATAATCAAAAACATCAGACTGTAATCAAAATAGCTCTTTCTCGTTCGCCTTTTTCCCCTGAGCATCCTATCTGCCTCCTTTTAATCTAATTCCTTTACATATTGCTTAAAGAGTCTTCCTCTCTCCTCATAACTTTTAAACATATCCCAGCTGGCACATGCCGGTGATAATAAGACATTATTTCCACTTTCTGCCTGTGAAGCTGCCTTCTCCACTGCTTCCTTCAGGGAGCGGACTCTTATAATATTGGTAAATCCATGGCGTCTGGCTGTTTCTTCCATTTTATCTGCAGTTGCTCCGAGAAGAATCAGGCATTTAATCTTTGTACCAAAGGCATCCAGCCATTCATCATATTCAGACCCTTTATCATAACCTCCTGCAATCAGAATCGTATCCTGTTCCATGGATTCCAGTGCTTTCTTTGATGCATCTGTATTCGTCCCTTTGGAATCATTATAGTATGCCACACCATGTACAGTCTTGACATATTCGATGCGATGCTCAATGGCTTTAAAATTTTGAATCGTATTGATATAGCTTTCTTTTGGAACTCCCATTGCCTCTGCAATGGCTATGGCCGCCATCACATTTTCCGCATTATGAATACCTACCAGTTTCATTTCTCTCAGATTCATAATCACGGTTTCGACGCCTTGTTTTGCAAGCACAATGTTTTTATCTTCGTTTAAATAAATCCCATCATCCAACTTTCGTCTGCTGCTGAAAAAAACTACTCTGCAATTTAGCTTGCCTGCCCGCTCTCTCAATACTTCATCTTCATAATTTAAAATACAGACATCTTCCTTTGTCTGATTTTTTGTAATCATAAACTTTGTGTCAATATAACATTCCATTGTCTTATGACGGTTTAAATGATCTGGTGTAATATTTAAAATGGCTGATACATTGGGACGAAATTCATCAATGGTTTCCAACTGAAAACTGCTGATTTCCGCCACAGTCACCGATTCATCCGTGGTTCTTCCCGCCATCAGGGTATATGGCGTACCTATATTTCCCACTACAAAAGCCTTTTTGTAATAATTCTCCATAATCTGCCCTGTCAATGCAGTGGTAGTCGTTTTTCCATTTGTTCCTGTAATTCCCACTACTTTGCCACGAGAACAGCGATACGCCAGTTCAATTTCTCCCCAGATTGGTTTCTGATAGGACTGTAACATTTTCACAAATGGCACATCCAATGGAATTCCCGGACTTATGACACATAAATCGATTTCCTTCGCTATTTCTTCTGAAAGCTCACCTAAAACAACATCTACACTATCTAAATCCTGTACACAGGAAACTCTCATCTTTTCATACAGCTCTTCTTCCATTAACTTTTCATTTCCATCATACAAAATTACATCTGCACCTGCTGCCTTAAGTAAGCCAACAGCACCTATTCCGCTGATTCCTGCGCCTGCCACAAGAACAAGTTTATCCTTCAGTTCCATTTTAATATCCTCCAGTTTCTTTTATTCTACTCCTATAAACCTTTCAGTGCTAAAAGACACATCAGTGCCGTAATAATCGAGAAAAAAACTACAATTCTGTTTTCCTCCCAGCCACACATCTCAAAATGATGATGCAAAGGTGCCATACGAAACAATCGTTTTCCTCCCGTCAGTTTAAAGTATCCAACCTGTAATATGACGGATACTACCTCCAGTAAATAAATAACAGCTATCATGGTCAGAAAAAGCGGTATCTTTAACATCACCGCCGTGGATGCTACAAATCCTCCCAGTGCCAGGGAGCCGGTATCTCCCATAAATACCTTTGCCGGATGTACATTAAACAACAAAAAGCCCAACAAACTTCCTGTTACAGCAGAAGTCATGATACACAAATCATTCTGAAATTCCATGGCCACAACAGTTAAAAACACGGAAATCAATACCGTCACTCCGCTTTCCAGTCCATCCAGTCCATCTGTAAAATTCGCTCCATTCACTGTGCCAAGAATTACAAGAAATAAAAATGGCAGATACCATTTTCCCAATTCTATTCCTTCCTCCATAAATGGAACCAGAATCTGTGATGTCTGATTCTCATATTGATACAAATCAAAAAGAAAAACTGCCGTAATCACAATCTGTAACAGCATTTTTTGCCATGGGGTAAGCCCCAGATTTCGTCTCATCACAATTTTGATGTAATCATCCAAAAATCCAATCAATCCAAATCCCAGTGTGGTAAATAATACCGGTGCCATTCCAGGGTATTTTTTCAGGAAGAGAGCAGATGTAACCAAAACTGCAGTTAAAATCATAAGTCCTCCCATGGTGGGAGTTCCCTTCTTTTTCAAATGAGACTTCGGCCCCTCTTCCCTCACATATTGAGCCATTTTAAATTTCTGTAAAAAAGGAATCAGCAATGGGGTCAGCAGTACGCTGATACAGAAGGAAATCAAAATCACGTATATAATATCTGTCTGCATAGTATTACCTTTCCGTTGATTTTAATCTATACTCTTTGGTATCTACTCTGCCTTCTTAATATTCAAATAGGGCAGTACTTCTTCATACAGTGAACTGATTACCGGTGCGGCTATGGTTCCGCCATAATAGATTCCCTCTGGTTCATTAATCAGACAAATTGCTATGACCTGAGGATCATCTGCGGGTGCAAAGCCAATAAAACTTGCAATGTATTTTCCATTTCCTCTTGGAAGTTTTTCTGATGTTGCTGTTTTTCCTCCCACCAGATATCCTTCTACCTGGCCATTTTTACCTCCACCTTCACTTACTACTTTCGTAAGAATATCCTTCATAATCTCTGAAGTCTGCTCTGTCACAGTTCCTTCTATGGTCTCATAAGAAAAAGTATCGGTCAGTGTTCCCTCCTCGTCGCATACCCCGATGGCAAAATGAGGCGTCACAAGAGTCCCTCCATTGATGACAGCACTCACTGCACGCAAAAGCTGAAGAGGAGTAATCTGAAATGACTGTCCAAAAGACATGGTTGCCATCTCCACCAGTCCCACATTCTCCAATTTATGGATGATAGTTCCTGCCTCCCCCGGAAGATCCACTCCGGTCTTTCCCATAAGTCCCAGACGTTCCAGATAGGTATAGTACCGCTCCGGTCCTACTCTTAAACCTACATCGATAAATACCGGATTACAGGAATTCATGGTTGCCTCCACAAAAGTTTCACTTCCATGCCCCGCAATCTTATGACATTTGATACGCCGATCTTCTACAATACGGTATCCGGGGCAGGAAAAGGTACTTTCCGGGGTCACAACCCCTTCCTCCAGACCTGCAGTAGCTGTAACAATTTTAAATGTTGAACCAGGTTCATAAGTATCATTGATACACTGGTTTCTCCACATTTTATTTAATAAATCCTGATATTCTGTACTTCCTTTCTCCACCTCTGTGGCATAATTTAATGTATAGGGGTCATTAAGATTAAATTCCGGATAGTTTACCATGGCGTAAATCTCTCCGTTTTGAGGATTCATGACAATTATAGATACATATCCTGCATTTTTTTCCTCAAATACTTTTACTGCTGCCTGTTCTGCATACTTCTGTATGTTTACATCTAAAGACAGCAAGATATTCTGCCCCGGAACAGCCTCTTTTCGCCCCTCTACCACATAATCCAGTTCCACGCCTCTGGCGTCAGTCTGCGTAAGAATTTCTCCATCTTCCCCTTTTAAATAGGATTCATATTCCACTTCCAGTCCTATGATTCCCTGATTATCACTTCCGGTGAATCCCAGAACCTTTGACGCAAGACTGCCGAAGGGATAGGTACGTTTATAATCTTCATCTACCTTCACTCCATCTAAATCATAACTTCTGATTAAATCCCCTGTTTCCTTGGAAATATTTGATTTAATCTTTTCTCTGGAGCTGATTTTCTCTACTTTTTTACGAACCTCTTCTTCTTTCATATCCAGGGTTTCCGAGAGTATCTGTATGACTTTCTCCGGTTCTTTCACCTGATTATAAATAACAGAAACCGTGCAGACTGTTTCATTGGAAGCTATGACTACACCGTTTCTGTCTATTAATTTCCCTCTCGCAGCTTTTATCTGTCGTTCTCTCTCATGGAGTTGCTGAGCCAGTTCCGTATAATGATCCGAGCGAAAAATCATAAGATATCCAACTCGGACACATAATAATAAAAATATACATACCATTACAAAAAAATAAACTACCAGTTTTTTTTTATTATAAATTCTGGTTCTGTAATTTTCCTTTAATTTTACTCTACTCAAAAACAAAATTCCAATTCCGGCTTCCCAGTGTTTTCATAATAGTTTATTAATGATATGAAAATATATGACTCTTTTCTACTCTGTCAGAGCTGTAATTTCTTCTCCCAGATTGTCTCCGGCAACTTCTTCCTGTCCAATATTGGAAACGGTAGTTTCTTCTTCGCCTCCGGTTTGCTGTTCCCCACCTGTTGTTTGCTGTTCACCGGTAGTTTCTCCTTCTGTCGGCGCATTGGTCGTTGTTTCCTGTGAGGAATTCTCAGTATTCTCAGTCACCGGGGCATCCTTTGGTACATTCAGATATGGAAGAACCTCTCCCATAATTGCCGAAAACAAAGTTCCTGTTACTGCAGATGAGTCATCGGACGGCGTATCCATCATCACATAGCAGACAACTTCCGGATTTTCATACGGGGCAAATCCAATAAAGGATAAAATATATTTTCCAG
>CALWLV010000216.1 GCA_944381595.1 uncultured Roseburia sp. | reverse complement strand
GTGCAAACAAAGATACTCGTATGGCAATACGTTTTATCGTAGAAGTGGCATGGCAGGCTCATTTTGTTACAAATATGTTTATTCGCCCAACAGCTGAAGAATTGGTTGACTTTAAGCCAGACTTCGTTGCTTACAATGCTTCTAAAGCAAAGGTGGAAAACTATAAAGAATTAGGTTTGAATTCTGAAACAGCAGTTATGTTCAATATCACAAGCCGTGAGCAGATTATTGTGAATACATGGTATGGTGGAGAAATGAAGAAAGGTATGTTCTCTATGATGAACTACTATCTGCCATTGAAGGGTATTGCTTCTATGCACTGCTCAGCAAATACAGATATGAACGGAGAAAATACAGCAATTTTCTTTGGTCTTTCTGGAACAGGTAAGACAACATTATCAACAGATCCAAAGCGTCTCCTTATTGGTGATGATGAACACGGTTGGGATGACAATGGTGTATTTAACTTTGAAGGTGGTTGCTATGCAAAAGTTATCGATTTGGATAAAGAATCCGAACCGGATATCTACAATGCAATCAAGCGTAATGCTCTTTTAGAGAACGTTACATTAGATGAAAATGGTAAGATTGACTTTACAGATAAGAGTGTGACAGAAAATACTCGTGTATCTTATCCAATTGACCATATTCAGAATATCGTTCGTCCGGTATCAACTGCACCGGCAGCAAAGAATGTTATCTTCTTATCAGCAGATGCATTTGGTGTACTTCCACCAGTATCAGTTCTGACACCAGAGCAGACAGAATACTATTTCTTATCAGGATTTACAGCAAAACTTGCTGGTACAGAACGTGGAATTACAGAGCCAACTCCAACTTTCTCAGCTTGCTTTGGCCAGGCATTCTTGGAACTGCATCCAACAAAGTATGCAGAAGAGCTTGTTAAGAAGATGAAACAGAGTGGTGCAAAGGCATACCTCGTTAATACCGGATGGAATGGTACAGGTAAGCGTATTTCAATCCGTGATACTCGTGGTATCATCGATGCAATCCTCAGTGGTGCTATTTTGGATGCTCCAACTAAGACAATTCCACACTTCAACTTTGAAGTTCCTACAGAACTTCCAGGTGTAGATTCTAATATCTTAGATCCACGTGACACATATGCAGATGCTTCTGAATGGGAAGCAAAAGCACAGGATTTAGCAGATCGTTTCATCAAGAACTTCGCAAAATACGAAGGTAATGAAATTGGTAAGGCATTAGTTGCAGCTGGTCCTCAGAAATAAATTAAATGAATGATCATTTCTCCCTGGCATTATGCCGGGGAGTTTTTTTATACTGGAAATTCTGTGTGATTAGTGATAAAATAAAAGAAAATTACGATGAAAAAACGTTTAAGGAGTATTATTATGGCAAAATGGTTAGATCATGCAGTTTTTTATGAAATTTATCCCCAGTCCTTTTACGATACAAATTCAGATGGAATAGGGGATTTCAAAGGAATTATTGCAAAACTGGACTACATATGTGAACTTGGATGTAATGCAATATGGATCAATCCCTGTTTTGAATCTCCTTTCGGCGATGCGGGGTATGATGTGTCTGATTATTACAGAACTGCTCCAAGATATGGAACCAATGAAGATTTGAAACAAATCTTCGACGAGGCACACAAAAGAAATATGCACGTTTTATTAGATCTTGTACCGGGACACACTTCGGTAGAGCATAAATGGTTCAAAGAATCAATGAAAGCCGGGCATAACCAGTATACAGACCGCTATGTATGGACAGACAGTATCTGGGAAGAACCAGCCGGTATGGGTTGTATCAGAGGTATTTCAGAACGTGATGGTTCCTGTGCGGTTAATTTCTTTTCTCATCAGCCTGCCCTGAATTATGGATTTTATAAGCCGGATAAAAAATGGCAGCAGTCCATGGACGATGAAGGACCGAAGGCAACGTTAGAGGCACTCAAGGACATTATGAGATTCTGGTTGAAAATGGGCTGTGATGGATTTAGAGTTGATATGGCAGGTTCTCTGGTAAAACATGATGAAGATGGGAAGGGAACGATAAAACTCTGGCAGAATATAAGGGAATTTCTGGATCAGGAATTTCCGGATGCCGTTATGGTCTCCGAATGGGGGGAACCGGACAAGTCATTGCTTGGCGGTTTTCATATGGATTTTCTGTTACATTTTGGACCATCACATTATAATGATTTGTTCCGATGCGAAGAACCATTTTTCTCAGGAAGAGGAAAGGGTGATGTGTCAGGATTTGTTGCAAAGTATAAAGAAAACTATGAGAAAACAGAACGGAAAGGGCTCATCTGTATTCCATCGGGAAATCATGATATGATAAGACTTGCAAAAACCATTCATGGTGATGAATTAAAGATTGCCTTTGCATTTTTGCTTTCTATGCCTGGAGCACCGTTTATTTATTATGGGGACGAAATCGGCATGAGATACGTTGAAAATTTGAAATCAGTTGAGGGAGGATACGAGAGAACCGGTTCACGCTCCCCGATGCAGTGGGATAAGTCCTTAAATGCAGGTTTTAGCAATGCCCCGGAGGAAGATTTGTATATCCCCCTTGACAGAGATATTAATCGCCCTGATGTGGAGAGTCAGCAAAAAGACGAAACTTCCCTTTATCACGAAGTGAAAAAACTTTTGAAAATCAGAAGGAGTCATCCTGCTCTTCAAAACAGGTCTGAAATCGAATTTGTATATGCTGAAAAAAACAAATATCCATTGGCATATCTGCGCAGTTGCGAGAATGAGCATATCCTCGTTGTAATCAATCCTTCGGATCAGGAGCAAACATTCGATTGTTCCTATATTCCGAAAGAAACGGTCTATCATTTTGGCGGAATTATTACAGCTACAGGCAGTCACATTACCGTTCCGGCAGGCTCGGCAGGTTTTTATATCATTTAACCTTATGGGGAGGAAATATGGAAGAAAAATTACAGTTTGCGGTATTAATTGATGCTGAAAATGTCAGTGCAAAGTATGCCGCAGTGATTTTTGATGAATTGGAGAAATATGGTTTTGCTTCCTGCAGGAGAATTTATGGGAATTGGTCTAAGGAGAATGGATGGAAAGAAGATTTGCTTTTGGGATATTCCATTATTCCCATTCAGCGGTTTTCCTATACTGCAGGAAAAAACAGTACAGATATTGCCATGGTCATAGATGCCATGGATATGCTATATCAGAATAAAGTAGATGGATTTTGTCTGGTGACAAGTGACAGTGATTTTACAAGACTGGCAATGAGATTGCGTGAGGAAAAGAAATTTGTTCTTGGAATGGGAGAATCGAAAACACCTCTTGCATTGACAAGAGCCTGTAATAAATTTATCCATTTGAATCTGATTGATGAATTGGGGAAAGAAAGCGATCAGAAATTGGCAAATGATCCGGAAAACAGTGAAAATAATATGACAAGTATTCAGGAAGTTGAAAATGCTATTTTACTGTTATTAAACGAATCCGGGGAAGAAAGACTGGGACTGGGATTCGTTGGGCAGAGACTGGGAGAAAAATATCCGGACTTCGATGTGAGAAATTATGGTTATTCCAAATTAAGCGTTCTTCTGGAAGAAAAAATGCCTCATTTCAAAGTGATAAAGATGGAAAATCAATATTATCTGAAAAAGGCTGAAAAAGTATCCAGGGAAAAAATCGAGAGAAGGGTATGGCAGATTTTAGAAGAAAATAATGGAGTGATAGATAATCTTTCCGTGATTAATGATGAATTAAAGAAAAGGTACAGTGGATTTAATTTGAAAGATTATGGATATAGTCGTATTTCAGGATTTTTACGGAATATGGAAGGTGTTTTGGTGGATGGAAATAAAATCATGTTAAAAAATAAAACGACATGATTGGAATGCTCGTTCCTAAAGAAGAAAAGGTCTCTAAACAGGGACTTTTTCCGCTATAAGGAAAAAATCGCGGAAAAAGTCTTGTTTTCATGAAAGTAAATATGATACAATGATTTTTTGAAACAATTTGTTTTGGAAGGAGAAGGAAATTGAAAGATAGGGATTCACAATATGGTCGGGTGCAGCAGAAGAAAAAAACTGGTAGGATAAATTGTTCTGAATGGAGTTATGTTGGTAATTTAACGAAAAATATTATTTATGAACCTCCTATGATTTCACGAGGAAATAGAATAAATTTTGGGGACTTGAAATTTCCGTGCAAATATCATGATTTTGTTGGGATATATGGGAGAAACTATGTGGCACAGACATTTCAGGATGAATTTCAAAAAATAACAGATGAAAATGAATTGTTGAAAAGGTATGAATCGGGAGAGAGGAAGATTGTTTTTGATTATAAGGCATGCATCACTGAGGGTGAGGAGAATTGGTTACGTCATGGCATGCTTCTTATGAAGGAAAAGCAGGATATGATTGTGATTTCTTATGTAAAGGATATCACAGAAGAAAAAATAGAAGAGAAAAACATGAAGGAGCATCTGGAAAAGGTACAACATGCCAATAAAGAAAAAACGGAGTTCATTAACCGTATGAGTCATGACATAAGGACACCGCTTAATGCCATTCTCGGAATGACGCAGATTGCCAGTGTGAATCTGGATGATAAAGGTCGGGTAAAAGAGTGTCTTGAGAAAATTATGATTTCCAGCAATCATCTTATGAATTTGATTAATGAGATACTTGATTTTGAGAAAATTGACAGTGGAATGCTTCGGGTGAGTGAAACTCCTTTAAATATTGTCGAATTGGTGTATGATCTTACAGATATGCTGAAAGAACAAAGTGAACGAAAATTTCAGAAAATTACCGTTTCAATGGGACAAATACGACATAAATTTGTTTATGTCGACGAATTAAGATTAAAGGAATTAATTGTAAATGTTTTGGGAAATGCAGTGAAATATACACAGGAAAAAGGGAAAATTCAGATAAGCCTCAGAGAGAAACGAGCAAAGAGACCTTCCTATGCATGTTATGAATGTATTGTATCAGATAATGGAATTGGGATGGAGGAAGAATTTCTTCCATATATTTTTGATCCGTTTAGCAGGGCAGATAATGTAAGCGGGAAAATTCTGGGAACAGGTTTGGGGATGTCCATAGCAAGAAAAATAGCATGGATGATGGATGGAGATATTGTAGTCAACAGTAAACTTGGAAAAGGCTCAGAATTTAAGATTTATTTTTGCCTAAAGCATGCAGAGATAGAGGATGTGGAAGAAAAGAAAAAAGATCCGCCGTGGGAGAATGAATTTGCAGCTGCCAGGGATTTATTTCATAAGGCAGATTTTCGGGGAAAGAATGTTTTGGTAGTAGAAGATAATGCATTGAATCTGGAGATTGAAGCAGAGATTATTTCCAGTATGGGAGCTTATGTGGAAACTGCAGAGAATGGCAGACAGGCAGTGGATAAATTTCGTCACTCCGATTTATATTTTTATGACCTTGTGTTTATGGATATTCGAATGCCGGAGTTAGACGGATATCAGGCAACAAAACTGATTCGTGACATGGAGCGGGAAGACGCCGGCAACGTGCCGATTATAGCAATGACTGCCAATGCATTTATGGACGATGAAATGATGAGCAGGAAAGTTGGAATGAATGATCATGTTACAAAACCATTGGATATTAAGAAATTATTGGACACCATGGAGAAATGGATGAGTGTAAAATAATCATTGACGAATAAGAAATTATTGTATTATAATAGGCTCGTTAACAAATACGAAATGGAGGAAACAAGAGAAATGAAAGAGTTTAAGCCGTTCAAGGAAGGAAAAGTACGTGAGGTATATGATAATGGGGATAGTCTCATTATTGTAGCGACAGATAGAATTTCTGCGTTTGACGTGATTTTAAAGAATCAGGTGACAAAGAAAGGTGCAATTCTGACCCAGATGTCTAAATTCTGGTTTGAATTTACAAAGGATATTTTACCAAATCATATGATTTCCGTAGATGTTAAGGATATGCCGGAATATTTCCAGAATGAGAAATTTGATGGAAACAGTATGATGTGTAAGAAGCTGGAGATGCTTCCGATTGAGTGTATCGTACGTGGATATATTACAGGAAGCGGATGGGCAAGCTATCAGGAAAATGGAACGGTATGTGGAATTAAACTTCCGGAAGGATTGCAGGAATCTGAGAAATTACCGGAGCCGATTTATACCCCAAGTACAAAGGCTGAACTGGGAGATCATGATGAAAACATTTCTTTTGAACAGAGTATAGAGGTTCTTGAAAAGATTTATCCTGGCAAAGGACAGGAATATGCTGAGAAAATTAAGAATTATACCATCGCATTATATAAGAAATGTGCAGAATATGCATTGAGCAAGGGAATTATTATCGCAGATACAAAGTTTGAATTTGGCTTAGACGAAAATGGAAATGTAGTTCTGGGTGATGAAATGCTGACACCGGACAGCTCAAGATTCTGGCCATTGGAAGGATATCAGCCGGGACAGGGACAGCCTTCTTTTGACAAGCAGTATGTAAGAGACTGGCTGAAGGCAAATCCGGACAGTGATTATAAGCTTCCACAGGAGATTGTAGACAAGACCGTAGACAAGTATAAAGAAGCTTATGAACTTTTAACCGGAGAAAAATTTGATAAATAATAAATGGTCCCTCTTTCACAGGAAAGAGGGATTAAAATTTGTAAGAAATAGACAAAAATATAGTGGACATAACGAAAAAAATAGATTATAATGCTAGTAGTCGTATTTATGCGAAAAATATAAAAGGAAAGAGGTAATGTTATGAAAGGAAAGAAAATATGGGCAATTGTATTGTCTATATGCCTTGTTGTGGGGTCATTGGGTGTGACGTCCGTTATGGCTTCCGGCGAAACAGATGTGGCAGTATCAGTTACAACTGATAAAACGGCATTGAAAGCCGGTGATGTCATCACAGTATCTGCGAATCTGGATAGATTCCAATCTACGATAGCCAGTGATACGGATCCGTTATTAACCACCATGCAGTTTGATATACCTTACGATTCAGATGTATTTGAATTTGTAGAGGGGTCATTGAATAGTGGTTATATCAATACGAACATATTAGGTGTGAGGCATATACCGGATCAATCTTTGGTTAGGGTAGCTGTGGTTAATGCAAACAAACCCGGAACGGGTGAAATTATTCCGGGAAATGGTATTGAACAAACAGAAAATCCATATCCGTTCTTTACTTATCAGCTGAAGGTGAAGGACACTATTGCGGAGACAAAGTCAGTAAATCTCAACATATCAAATGCAATATTTGGCAATGTCTATACGGATGCAGAATATACTTATTCTCAGACACCTGCGGCTGTGACTGTATATACAGCTCCTAAGGTTACAGTCAATGGTTCTGAAACCGTGGAGGCGTCTTATACCCAGGCGGTGACAGTAGCAGCGTCAGATAATTCTGAAATTACAGTAAATGGTGAAAAGATGACAAATCCATGCACCATTACCAGTAAGGGTGAATACACAATTGTTGC
>CALWLV010000215.1 GCA_944381595.1 uncultured Roseburia sp. | reverse complement strand
AATGCTATTAATAGCATTTACTCCTTTCTTTAAAGCTATACTTTATACCAAAAATCATCTACAGGTCTTAAATTTTTTCACTCCATCACTTCGCCCAATATTCCTCACAAGCTTTGCAAACCTCTTTCGTTTCCTCAATCATTTTAATCTTATGGTTGTCCAACCGAATAACACAATCACACATTTCCTCAATTTGTTTTAAACTATGAGATAATACCGTTGTTCCTCCTTTCATCAACTCCATCATGCGAGCCTTGCTCTTATTCCGAAAGCGTTCATCCCCTACAGCCAAAATAGCGCTATTCAGAAAAATATTTTCTCTCCCGTTGAACTCCGAATCAAATCCTGACCCCAGCTCAAGCGTAGGAACAATATTGCCATTTTCCGTCTCCTTTCCTGAACTCCTTTAAACTCATGACTTTATCATTTGCCATACGAAATATCATGGAAACATGCTCTACCTTGATCCTTTTCCCCTCCTAAACAACTTTATCCAAGTTTTTCTTTACAAATCTATTTAACAGATCATTTGAACCTTTTCCAACCATGATAGCCAACATACCCATTACTATCAAGGTTCCTTCTGGAGATCTTTCCAAAGCACCTGCATACATGGGTGAACTCACAGATATGGTGCTAATTAACGGCATATGCCACAAATAAATACCATATTCATTTTTTGCTATGAATTGTATGAATTTCCCTCCAATTGATTGATATTTCAATTTAATTCCCGTACATAAATGGAGGAGAAATGCAACCTCTATCCCCAACACAGCAGGCCACATCCAACTTCTCACATTAGCTCCCCAAACATAATTTGAGGACGGCGTATAGGTAAATACCATAAAAGATCCCAATATACTCAAAAAGACTATTGCTACCCCCCATCTGCACCTAAATGCATTAAGTTCTCTTTCTCGTTCCATATAGTTTTTCCCGACAATCATTCCACCCACAAAAATGTCAAAGGTCGTATAAATCTGACGAATAGAATATACTACAAACAAGAACGAGTCCCCATTTATCCGCCGTATATAAAGACTTACTAGCATACGAATCAGAAACGTAACACATATAGAGAGTACGTAGAATTTAACTCCATACTTTTGCACAAGTTTATACACCAAAGGAGCTATCAAATAGAATTGCATCATCAATGCAATTGTCCATGTTGCCCCATTAATCATCGTGTTTGTTGATGCAAATAAATTTTGAACAAATGCAAAAAAAGCACTCACTCTCAATATCTGGTTCCACGCTAGGAAATTAGCGCTTACTGTGAGCAGCAATACTACCAGGCAAAAATAGTATTGGGGGGCAATCGCTCGAAAACGTTTTTTCACATATGATAAAGCCTTTCCATCTCTATGTTTAAATAAATATACATAAGAGCCAAACCCGCTAATCGAAAAGAACATGATCATTGCCATCTGGCAAAAGCCTTCATCTATCATCTGAAGCCAATGTGTATTCATAATTCCCGGTATGATTTGGGTATAATGATAAAATAAGATCAGCAGAATCGCAATTCCCCTCAACATTTCTATATCCAGATTTCTTTGCCTTTTACCCATCACTGCATCCAATACTCCTCATAAGCTCTGCAAACTTCTTTTGTTTCCCCAATCATCTTAATCTTGTGATTGTCCAACCAAATCACACGGTCACACATCTCCTCAATTTGTTTTAAGCTATGAGATACGAATAATACCGTTGTTCCTCCACTCATCAGCTCCATCATACGAGCCTTACTCTTATTCTGAAAGCCTTCATCCCCTACAGCCAAAATTTCGTCTACAATTAAAATTTCCGGCTGTACAACGGTTGCAATAGAGAATGCCAATCTCATCATCATACCTGATGAATAATTGCGAATAGGCATATCTATGAACTGCCCTAATTCTGAGAACTCCAATATTTCATCATACTTTTCCTGCAAAAACTCTTGGCTGTATCCCAAAATAGCGCCATTCAGGAAAATATTCTCTCTCCCATTGAGCTCAGGATCAAATCCTGATCCCAACTCAAGCATAGGAACAATATTCCCATTGGCAGTTACCTTTCCTGACGTCGGCTTCATAACTCCTGCTATTATCTTAAGAAGAGTGCTTTTTCCTGCGCCATTTTTCCCGATAATTCCAACTACCTCTCCCTTTTTCACTTCAAAACTTATGTCGTCCAGTACCTGAAATTCCTCGTAAGTCAGTCTTCTTTTTAAAACAGCCACCAAGAACTCCTTTAAGCTCATGACCTTATCATTTGCCATGCGGAATTTCATGGAAACGTGCTCTACTTTGATCATTTCTCTCTCCTAGATATACAGAATAAACTTGTCCTGAGTTTTCTTAAATACCAATGCACCTATTGCCAGCATGCCGACAGAGAATATAATGCAGTATGCGTACTCTTGTATAGATGGAGATACTCCCGCAATTAATAACTCTCTAGTAAATCTTATATAGTGGTACATTGGATTCAATTTTTGAATTAAAATAAACTTTTCCGGAATAATATCTGCCGGATAAAATATCGGGGTTGCGTACGTCCAAGCCAAGCTGACAATCCCCCACAGATACTGCGTGTCTCTAAAAAACACCATAGATGAGCTCAAAAGCAGCGACATCCCTATACAGAACACAAGCAAACAAATCAATGGGAACGGCAGCAGCAGCAGCGATTTCCTGAAGGGCTGTCCAGTTAATAACATAACTATAAACAGCGGTATAATAGAAATCAGCAAATTAATTGAACTTGATGCAACTTTTGTAACGGGATAAATATACTTGGGTACATATACTTTTGTAATCAGGGCAGCGTTAATCACAATTGCCCCCAGCCCCTGTCCAACTGCATCTGAAAAAAAGTTAAATAAAACAATTCCAGTCAACAGATATACGGGGAAGTTTTCAATATCTGACTTAAACAATGTCGAAAAAACTATATATTGGACCAGCATGGATAATAATGGATTTAAAAAGCTCCATAAGTATCCTAATGCAGATCTCTTATATTTAGTTTTAAAATCTCGAGAAACTAGCTGCCGAATAAGGAATCCGTACCGGTTCCAAATTCCTTTCATATGCACTATGAATGTAACTCTTCCCTTTTTTTCTGCCCAATCAGAATACAGAAGATACAGTTCAACTGCACCTACAAGCCCTGCGACAATATACCAGTAATATTCTCCAAACCAATAGCTTGTTTTTTCTTGGAGGCTATAACAGACAATGCCAGAAATCATCTCATTGTTTACCGACAAATTTCCATCTGAGATATTCTGATTCATATAGAAAGTAATCCCACTTCCCGCCGGAGACGTCGCTCCTGCAGTTAAAATCATTTCTCGTCCTTTGCAGTTCTCTAATGGCTCTTCAAATTCCCACTCATACAGTGTATCACCTGGCAATAGACTCACATCTACCTGATGCTGTTCCAAGGCCTCTCCGCTTTTTTTGTCCACCAAAGACAAAGTTAAAATACCTGTATTCGTACGGGCATAAGTAGCCATACGTATAGATATTTTTTCAAGAATATCGTTTTCTATAATTAGATTCTGCCGCACTTCAACCCCTTCCGAAATTTCCGGAAGGACGCTGCTTGCATCTTCCATTTCCGTGGAAATAGTTTGATATTTCAGTTCATCTCCACCTACAAAGTACAGAAAAACACCTAAAAACAGAAATATTAATGCTGCAAGAATGTAAGTTTTTATTGATCTTTTCATCTATCTTCTCCAACTGCTACTTTTTTGTCATGCTGTACATTTTAAACAACAAACTTTTTATTTGCTTTCTGAAAGGAATTTTAACTCCAGCTAAAGCCTGAACTGTTTTAAATGTAATGGAACTAGTTATAGCTTGTATCCTTTTCTCTGCTTCATTTAATCTTTTATTAAGATCTGCATCTGCTTCAGAAAATCCACCCAAGTCATTTGCCCACAGATAACCGTTCAGCACAAATTTTCTTTCATATGTGCCAGTTCCCTTTGTCTTCTTTTTCGCGTTCTGATATATTTTATCGTAATCCTCTGACATTTCTTCTGTTGTCTTTAACAATAAACTATTTACTATATTCAAAACACGGCTATACTCTTCATAGTCATTTTTTATCTCATCTATCTTTTTCAGAATATCTTGATATGATGTCCCATGAGGAACTGTCCATCCACATCCGAGGGCCTTTACTCTCTCACCCACTGCTCCGATTTCAGTTGCCAACACAGGAATCCCACACAGCACTGCCTCCGATATTGTGTAGCAAAAAGTCTCCGGCCATATAGGCAAAATACATATCAAATCAATCCGATACTTCTCCATTAAATCTGGCAAATCCTCTCTCTTATATCCGCCAATTTTATGGAAATTTCTCCGATTCATCATAGACAAATCATTATGTCCAAACATTCCGAATAAAAACCACTCAATGTCCGAGCTGCTGTTTTTAACCATCTGGAATGCATATTCGCTCCCCTTTGCTGGACTTATTCCTCCCAAAAATGCGACATGGAATTTTTTGTTTTTTTCATCTGCCCGTTCTATTTTCCTCAGCACGTTTGATCCATGCTCTATGACACAAATTTTATCTTTTAAGAAAGAATAATATGAAACTATAATTTTTCCTGCGCTCTCAGATGGAACTATGATCTTGTCTGCTTGCTTGAGCACACTGCCAAATTCTTCTCTCCAGATCTTTATATAGTTCACTGTCTTGGCAATACCCTGTTGCTCATTCAGGCACTCTGTGCATCTTGCCTCTGAGTCCTTTCCTATACATAAATCATTTTTCTGATCCAGCATTTTAATCATCGGACAAATGGAATAATAGTCGTGTAAGGTGACATAAACCGGGATTTCTCTTTCATATGACTGCTTATACAGATCCAACGTCAATCCATATGTGTGATGAATATGCACCAGATCAATCCGAAATGCTTCCAAAAGCTGCCCGTAGAGATCCGCCATCTTTTTATCGTAAAAGATCGGATATTTAGGCTTTTCACCAATATAAAACTTAAAGAAATATTCCTTATCTCCAATATACCCTGTCACATTCAAATAATTATAATCCCTGGCAGCTACAAACACATTATATTCATTTTTCAGCCCCAGGGTAAGGTCCTTTACGTGCAGCTGCGTACCGCCCACATTGTCGCTGGCGTCCTCTCGAAAATCAGACTGAACAAGGTAAAAAATATTCTTCTT
>CALWLV010000214.1 GCA_944381595.1 uncultured Roseburia sp. | reverse complement strand
CTTTTGGTCCGATGCTACTGACTGTAATCCACAGTTTAAACACATTTACATCATCTCTGGTAAAAAAGCCAAACTTTTGCATGGCTTCTTCCCTTACGTTTAAATAGGTATGTCATTTTACTTCCATGCCAACGGTCACTTCTGTCAGAACAGCAGATGTAGTGAAAATCCGGTAACCAATTCCCTGATTCTCTACAATCACGCTGTCTTCCGTCACATCAGCAACAAATCCTTTGATAAAAGCAATCATCTCTTGTTCTCCATCTATCCATTTCTGCCTCTAATCATAACACGAATCGAACATATTTTCAAGGACAAACTATTGTATAAACCTTTGAAAACTGGCAATGCTTGAAGTAATACTATCATCAGGGAGGAAGTTACAGCGTGGACTCATTCAAAGAACAGATACAGGATTTTAACAAAAGACTGCGGATTGCAGATAGTTTTGACTTTATTGCCCGAACACTTACCATCGGAGAGAGGAAGGCCTGTCTTTATTTTATCGATGGATTTGTAAAAGATGAAATCATGGAAAAGATTATGGAAGTGTTTCGTCAGATTTCTCCGGAACAGATGACCAATGCCCATGATTTTATGAAGGAGCATCTGCCCTATGTGGAAGTGGATAAAACCACTGACTTTGAAAAATTTAAGACAAATCTTCTCTCCGGTGTAACCGGACTTGTGATTGATGGATTTGATGAATGGATTCTCATCGACTGCCGGACATATCCTGCCAGAAGTGTGGCAGAACCGGACAAAGACAAAGTACTTCGCGGCTCCAGAGATGGATTTGTTGAAACCATTGTTATGAATACAGCCCTGATTCGCCGCCGTATCCGGGACGAACATCTGACCATATCCATGATGAATGCCGGGACAAAGTCAAAAACAGATATCGTAATCTGTTATATGAGTAATCTGGTAGACCAAAGATTATTAGATGATGTAAAACAGAAAATTTCTTCTATCAAAGCAGATGCATTGACCATGAATCAGGAAAGTCTTGCAGAGTGTCTGTTTAAAGGAAAATGGTTCAATCCTTTTCCCAAATACAAGTATTCAGAAAGACCGGATACCGCTGCTTCTGCCATTTTGGAAGGGCATATTGTAATTCTGGTTGATAACTCTCCCTCTGCCATGATTCTTCCAACGACTTTTTTTGATATCATCGAAGAGGCTGACGATTATTATTTTCCCCCGATTACAGCCACATATATGCGTTTTTCCCGTATCCTTATTTCCTTTTTTACGCTGTTTCTCACTCCGGTATTTCTGCTGTTTGTCAATCATCCCCAGTGGGTTCCGGCGCATTTTGATTTCATATCCATTGAATCGGACATACATGTTCCTGTTTTCTGGCAATTTCTGATTCTGGAAATCGCCATTGACGGACTGAAACTGGCCGCAGTCAATACCCCCAATATGCTAAATACTCCTCTTAGTATTATTGCAGGTATTATTTTAAGTGACAGTGCAGTAAAATCCGGATGGTTCAACGATGAATGTTTGCTTTATATGGCGTTTGCGGCCTTTGGAACCTATACCATAGAAAGTATGGAATTTGGCTTTGCCATGAAGTTTTTCCGTATTATGCTGTTAGTTCTTGTTCAGTTTGGTTCCATCTGGGGACTGGTATTTGGCGTTTTACTGATTTTATTCTTTATGATTACCAATAAAACAATAGCCAAAGAGAGCTATCTTTCCCCCCTTTGGCCATTTAATGGAAAAGAACTGTTCCGCAAGTTCTTCCGTCTTCAAAAAAGAAATGATTAAGATTTTAATTTCTCAACAATTTTTTCAAAATGCATGGAATGTGATGCTTTTACAAGAATGGTGTCTCCTTGTTTTATCATAATATCCAGATAATCCAACACATCTTCCAGCGTTTCATAATAATAGGTTTCCGTGGAAACACCGCTGTCCTTAATGGCAAGATAGGTATTCTCACTGAGGGTTCCCACAAGAATTGCAGCATCAATATGTTTTTCTTTGAAATAATCTCCTACCATCCGGTGCAGTTCTTTCTCCTCTGTTCCAAGTTCGAACATATCACCAAGGATAGCTACTTTTCTGGTATCTGCACTGTCCAGCACATCCAGGGATGCTTTCACTGACACCGGATTGGCATTATAACAGTCGTCGATGATGGTATAGCTGCCCGTCTCTATCATATGAAGTCTTCCTCCTACGGACTGAAGGGAAGCAATTCCCTGCTCCATTTCCTGTGGAGATACGCCCAAAAGATTGCCCACTGCAATGGCTGCCATGGCATTATACACGTTATGCTTTCCTCCCACCGGAATGTTCAGAGGCAGTTTCCGGTGTGTTCCCGTCTGATAATCGGTATAAATCACTGAGCAGGACATACCGCAGATTCCTCTGGTCCGGACTTCTTCTGCCGTAAGATCTGCAGGATGTTCCATGGAATAGAAGATTGGTTTCTTTCCATGCACTTCATCAATACCGGCCAATTTATCATCGTCTCCATTTAGTACGACCAGACAATCCTCTGACGCATAATCAAACATTTCTGTTTTTGCCTTTAACACACCGTCTCGGGAGCCTAAATTTTCCAAATGGCAAAGCCCGATATTGGTAAGGACGCAGATATCCGGCTTTACCATATAACTGAGTCTGTGCATTTCCTCAAAATCACTGATTCCCATTTCAATGACCGCCACTTCATGATAGTCACGGATACGCAGTAAGGTAAGAGGAACGCCTATTTCATTATTGAAATTCCCCTCTGTCTTTAATACCTGATATTTCGGGGATAAAGCTGCCGCTATCATTTCTTTTGTACTGGTCTTTCCCACGCTTCCGGAAATCCCAATGACTTTTGCCGTAATCTGTTCCCGGTAGAAGGCGGCAAGATCCTTTAATGCCTGCAACGTAGATTTTACCAAAATATATGGTTTCTCTATATCCATCTCCCGTTCCGCAATCATAGCCATAGCGCCTTTATCAAAAATATCGTTTGCAAAATCATGGCCATCTGCCCGTTCTCCTTTTACTGCAATAAACAGATAATCTTTCTCTACCTTTCTGGAATCAATCACTGCTCCTGCAATTTCCTTACAGTCATCGCAGGTCTCTCCATGATATAAGGTTCCATTTACTGCTGCGGCAATTTGTTTTAATGTCAAATTTTTCATTTTCCAATCATCTCTTTCTTATTTCTTTCCTGCTGTTTTCCATGTACGTTTCTGCTCCATGGAAATCTGGATTAATTTTTCACATAACGCAGGATAATCCATTCCGACGGCAGCCGCTTCCTGCGGTAAAAGGCTGGTGGCTGTCATACCGGGCAGTGTATTGGCTTCCAGACAGTAACAGTTTTCTTCTTTATCCGTCAAAACGTCCACACGACAGTAGGTATCAATGCCAAGAGCTTTGGCCGCCATAAGTGCCGCATTCTGAATTTTTTCCCTCAGTTCTTCTGTCACCTCTGCCGGACAGATTTCCAATACAGCTCCCGGGGTATATTTATTTTCGTAATCATAAGTTCCCTGATTTGGAATAATTTCAATGACAGGCAAAGCTTCCTCTGCAAGAATTCCAACGGAAAACTCCCTTCCCTGAATACATTCTTCCACCACGAGTTCATCTTCAAAAACAAATGCCTGATTTAACGCTTCCTCATATTCGTTGTCATCCTTTGCATAATAAACTCCCACGCTTGAGCCTCCGCAACCTGGTTTTACCACGCATGGATAGTTCAATCCGCAGGCCTCTAACGGCTTTCTTTCTTCATTTTTTAATACCGTAATTCCTTTCGCCATCGGTACCCCTGCAGCTGCAAACAGCTGTTTTGTCACTGACTTGTTCATAGCCATACCGCTGCTCAAGTAATCCGCTCCCGTATAACAGATGCCATATAACTCAAACAATGCCTGAAGTTTTCCATCCTCTCCATTTGCACCATGCAGTCCAAGAAAGACAGCATCTGCGGCTTGACAAAGCTTTAATACATTTGCTCCCAGAAATTCCCTGCGGTTCTCCTTGAGCTGCTCCAGTTTCTTTTCTTCCTCTCTAATATATGCCAGTTCCTGTTCTATATCATAATCTGCAGTAAATATCTGATCAAAATCAAGATTTTCATGACCTAAGAATACATCCATAAGCATCGCATGATGCCCTCTCTTCTGCAGCGCTCTGCATATTCCTTCACTGGAACGCAATGAAATTTCTCTCTCCGTGCTGGTTCCGCCGCATAATACTACAATGTTCATTCTATGACCTCCAAAAATTTTCTTATTGCTATTTTACATAATCGCAACATAAAATACAACTATTTTTTTACCGGTTTTTTCGATTATTGGTTGTGGTAGATAAAATAATCTGTTATACTATAAAGAGTGCGTGTTACGCAGACAGTATTTACAGAATGGAGGAAACTATTATGAAACTTTGGGGCGGGCGTTTCACCAAAGAAACCAACCAGTTGGTACATAATTTTAATGAATCTTTATCATTTGATCAAAAATTTTATAAACAGGATATTCAGGGAAGTATTGCCCATGTCACCATGCTGGCAGCAGTGCATATTCTTACGGATGAGGAACGCGATCTGATTATTGAAGGTTTGAATGGCATCTGTGCAGATATTGAAAGTGGAAAACTGGAATTTACCCGAGAACACGAAGACATTCATTCTTTCGTGGAAGCCCATCTGATTGAACGGATTGGCGACACCGGCAAGAAGCTTCATACGGGAAGAAGCAGAAATGATCAGGTTGCCCTTGATATGAAATTATATACCAGGGATGAAGTTCAGCAGATTAATGAGTTATTAAAAGAACTGTTAGAGGAGCTTCATGTTATTATGAAGGAGAATCTTCATACCTATATGCCGGGATTTACCCATTTACAGAAAGCACAACCGGTAACACTGGCTCATCATGTTGGTGCTTATTTTGAAATGTTCAAGAGAGACAGAAGCCGTCTGCAGGATATTTACAACAGAATGAACTACTCTCCAATCGGCTCCGGCGCACTGGCAGGCACCACTTATCCTCTGGACAGGGAACTGACTGCTTCTTTGTTAGGATTTTACGGACCAACTTTAAACAGTATGGATTCTGTATCCGACAGAGATTACCTGATTGAATTATTAAGTGCTTTATCTACCATTATGATGCATTTAAGCAGATTTTGTGAGGAAATTATTATTTGGAATACAAATGAATACCGTTTCGTAGAGATTGATGATTCCTACAGCACAGGAAGCAGTATTATGCCACAGAAGAAAAATCCGGATATCGCAGAATTAATCCGTGGAAAAACGGGACGTGTCTATGGTGCGCTGGTTTCCATGCTTACTACTATGAAAGGACTGCCTCTTGCTTACAACAAGGATATGCAGGAAGATAAGGAATTTACCTTTGATGCCATTGATACTGTCAAAGGATGTATTTCTTTATTCACCGGTATGATGAAAACAATGAAATTCAACAAACCTGTGATGGAGGCAAGTGCAAAGAATGGATTTACCAATGCTACCGATGCCGCAGATTATCTGGTAAACAAAGGAGTTCCTTTTCGCGATGCTCATGGTATTGTAGGACAACTGGTACTTTTCTGTATCGATAAGGGAATTGCTCTGGACGATATGACACTGGATGAATTCAAAGCAATTAGTCCGGTGTTCGAAGACGATATCTATGAGGCCATCAGCATGAAGACCTGTGTGGACAAACGTATGACTCTGGGAGCTCCGGGACCTGATGTGATGGAGAAAGTCATTGCTTTCAATGAAGAATATCTGAAAGAAAATTAAGTAAATATAAAATCTATAAGTATCACTTATCCGATATTTTCGATATGATATTACGAAAAAAGGTGGCTCAAAACCACCTTTTTCCTTTCTTATAACGATTTTCTTTTTCTACAGTAGATTAATGCAGAACTCAATGCTGTAACTGCAAATAATAAAATGTATGCCCGGTCTCCGGTTTGAGGAGTCTTTTCTTCTGTGTTCTCCTGTCCTATTGCTGTTTCATTTTCTTCTGAAACCGGATTTCCATCATTTGTTCCAGAATCTGTTCCATCCTGATTTTCCTGCATACTTCCCACAGTTGTCGTTGATATGCCGATTGCGTCTACATCCGGACAGTATGCAATCGGATTATAAAGTTTGATTGTATTATTTCCTGCTTTTAAATTTACTTTCAGATAAACTGTCGCTGCATAATCTGTCCATGCACCGGAGCTTGGACAATCTGCTATTACCGGTTCTTCACCGTTTACAGATATATAGACCTGTCTGTCTTCCCCTGAAAAATATTTTAACATCAAATAATATGTACCATCTGATTTCACATTGACAGAATCAAATAAAACATAATTCTGTTCTCCATTTCCAAGCCATCCTACAGTAGTAGGATTCTTCACAGCATCTCCGGCTATAATAGCATTTTCTGCCTCATAGATATCATAGGTGTATCCCTCCCCTTCACTGACAGTATCTTCATCCTCTGTGGTATCACTGATGGTCGGATCTTCGTCTGTTACTGCTTTCGATATTGCGATTCGGTCAAGATTTGGTGCATCTTTTGTACTGTTTCCTACACAAATTATATTCTTTCCTGCCTCCAATTCTACAAAAATGCTTTCCTGATTTACCGTTACCCAATCCCCGGAATTCAGCAACCCGGTACGAATCGTTTTCGCATCATTTATAATTACTTCATAGCGGCGGTCAACACCGGATACATAAAATAACTTTAATTCATACACTCCCTGTTCTTGTGCATATACCTCATAAGTTGCGGTATTGCCGGCTCCATTTCCAAGATATCCGGCAACCTTCATTCCAGATGCATACTGATTGTCTGATATTACAGCTCTTCCATCCAGAACACCCTGTTCTGCTTCCAGATATTCATACTGCTTTTCGTATTCTGTCATAGTATCAAATTCCGATTCTGTAATATACACAGAACAGCCATCATTCTCTGACAAATCCACAGAAAGTATATCTCCCGCCATTACGGATTCCTCTTTTACGGCCAGTCCATCCGGAGCTGTCTGATATACATATGCATGATATGTTTTTCCTTCCTCCAGAAAATCAAGACACAAATCAGCTGTTCTCTGCTTTTCTGTCAGACTTGCTATCATCCAGTCATCGCCTGTTCTTCTGGCAACCGAACCATAATCACCTGCTTTTCCTTCCAGGATAATTGTCTCATCCCAGGCTGCGGGGATTTTATTCATCAGACCCAGCCCTTCATATCCTTCATAGACATTTACATTTTCCGCAAAATGTACAATACCGGATTCAATATAAATAGCAGTTGCAAGCATAAAACCATAAGTAGCATCAATGTTTGCCACAGGTAGTGCGGTAGGTGTAAAATCGGCAGAACCTATTGCATTTCTGGTAAACAGGTATGTAATAATATTGGATACGGACGGCTCAGAACGCCATTTATAATATTCTGCACCATACACTGCCTCATAGGAGACGATATTCGGGAATGTTCTTTCTTCTCCACCCGGATTGGTACATCCATGGAATAATACCATTAAGTGATTATCAGCCGCAATGTCTGCACAGAGATACATCTGATGCATCGTATCCTGATTATCACTCTCATAATAATCCACTTTCACCCCTTTTATGCCAAGAGAACTTGCCCATTCAAATTCATTGCGGATATTTTCCTCATTTAAGAGGGAATGATCCGGATAGGCCCCTGCAGAAGTATGTCCGACATCATTGACACCATACCAGAGCCAGATTCCCACACCTTTTTCTTCCGCATAATCTGCCAGTTCCTTTACTTTATCCTTATAGTCATCCCATAAAATCCATCCGTAATCCAGACAGACATACTCCCAGCCGTTTTCTGCGGCAAAGTCAATATAATCTTTCTGCGTTTCATACGCAATTGGATCATCTCCTGTGGAGGACCACCAGGACCATGCCGTACGACCCGGTTCAACCCAGGACCAGTCTCTTTCCTCTGCATCCGGATTTACACTGGTTACAATATCACTTGTACTGATTGTATTTAAGTCTTCTCCAATTACTGCAACTCTCCATGGGGTTTCGAACGCTTCACTCATCACCACATTGGAGGTCTGCTTGTTTCCAAATGTCCATTTCAAATTTTTACTCTCTTTTTCTGTTTTAAGATAAGAAGAACAATAACTGTTGTCCTCTGAAAAAACAGCTGCTTCTGTCAGAAGAACATAATGTCCGTTTACCTCAGCCAAGGCTGGAACAGTATATGTGGCAGATGCATTATAAATCTGTTTCATGGAATAGGCACTGTAAGTTCCCTCATAAGTGACGTTTGGCTGTGCATAAGTCCACACTGTTGCCTGGTCTGGAAAAACAGTCTCACTGGCTTCTGATTTGATCTGTGCCCCCTCTGACATGGCATACCGGTAAGCGATACCATCATCATAAACACGCATGATAACAGTCAGATTTTTTCCGTCTTTTGTCAGAGTAAAAGTATATTCATTACAGATATCTGTGATTGTTCCCCGGTGCTTTCCCTGATACAGTGTATAGGCATCACTACAGGAAGTCACACTTCCATCTGTGAATACAGCTCCTGTGCTAAAATCAGTCTCTTCAGTAATGATTCCAAGTCTGGAAGCATATATCACATCCACCCCGTTTTGCTGTACAGAATAAAAATATCTTCCATTTTCATCTGATAAAATACTTAATTCGGTGGCGGAATCAGGAGATAAAACGGTCCTGACAAGGGTAAGGTCTGTTCCGTCAGTGTATGTATCTGCATCTCCGGTAAACCCTGTCTCCTCTGTTTCCTCTACTTCCTCAAAATCATAAAAGAACTGAAGCGTGCTATCATTCCATACAGTATCACTGTTATAAAATTTTACATTATCAATCATGGCTTTGATACTGGCATCCTGGTAAATAGAACCCCCGATATAATTGGTTACAAAGGAATCCAGATATTTTTCTGTTCCGAACAATTTACCATATTCACCTCTTGACGACATCAATTCTTCACCATCTACCAGAATAGTCGCTGTAGAGGAATTTACAGACATGGAAACGGTATGCCACATTCCCCTTGATACCGCTGTGGCTGATGTGTTTCTTGATTCCACTTCTGCCGCTGCATCTTTATTATTTCCTACAAATACCTCTGTTCTCCAGAGATTGCCTTCTCCCAAATCCAGAGAAATTCCTGGAAAATTCCATGGCCAGTCTCTGGACGCAACATCACAGCAAGATGACTGGAACAGCCTTGTATAATTTCCGGCATCTTCCGACACACAAACATCCATGGAAATAGTAAATCCCTCTTCTACATTTTGATACATTCCGGACGGAAGTTTCAGTACTCCTTCCTGGGACGCATCACCATATAGTCTTAATACCTTTCCTTTACTCGCATCTTTGTAAATCTCCGCTTTTTCTCCCTGAATCACGGCATCTTTCATTAATTCTCCCCCGACACACGGAACAGAGGATCCATCATAGGTATACACCACTTCTGTATCCTCTGCCAATACCGGCATACTCATCGGCATAAACGGAATGGCTGTAAATACCATTGTAGTAGTCAGCACACTAGCCATCACACGTTTGCATTTCAAAAATCCCATAAAAAAACCTCCTTTGCATAATCTATTCTAATTATACAAAAGAGGTATATTTTTGATATAGCCTAATGTGTCATTCACAAGTCAAAATGTGAGATATGTCATTACTTACTTCTGACATTCTTCCCGGTATTTTAAAGGACTGATGCCCTTATACTTCCGAAACATTTTGGAAAAAGTCAAGGGATCCTGATACCCTACTGCAGCTGCAATCTTTCCGATTTTATCCCCGGTATTCTTCAGCATCACCTCAGCCTGTTCTATGCGATAACGCAGAAGATATTCCTGAGGAGAAATATCCATGGTTTCTTTGAAAATCCCAGACAGATAACTGCGGTCAATTCCAATGTACATGGCAATATCATTTATTTTAACGTTATTTCTGTAGTTTGCCTGAATGTAATCAATGGCCTGCTCCACATAAATCTTATAGGGATAATCGTATTTATCCGTTCCTGAAAAAGAGGAACGATATCCCTCAATCAAAATGGAAAGAATCTGAAGCAGAGCCGCCTCCCGTTTTAATTCATTGGCATAAGTCAGCTGACGGTTAATAATAATCTGCTGAATATAGGTAAAAATCAAAGAGGTATCCTGCAATTTTCTTGTCAGTTTCGTTTCGTCAAATCCCGCATAAGACAGGTAAGTGGCAGCTTTACATCCATGAAATCCAACCCACAGATAGGACCATGGATTTTTATTGTCAGCAACGTAGTAAACCTCTGTGTCAGGATTAATGAGAAACACATCACCCTTTCCAAGGGTATAAGTCTTTCCTTTGACGGTGTAGGTTCCCTTTCCGTCGCAGATAAAATGAAGGATATAAACATCTCTCTTGCCAGGTCCGAAAAAATGACCCCCATTGCAATTTTGTATTCCACATGTGGAAAGGTATAAATCGATTGAGTTATGACTTAAATGTTCCAAGCACTGAAACCCGGCAAAATTTAAATAATTTGTTTCCTCCATAAATCTTCTCCTGTCTTACTTTTCCTGTCTCATATGGACATCAATCTGACTGTACGGTATCTCAATCTCAGCAGCATCCAAAGATTTCTTTAACTGCTCTTTCATAGTTGTTGTTGCTGTCCAATAATCCTCCGTTTTAACCCATACACGCAAAGCAATGCTCACTTCGCTTGCCGCTAAATCCAACACACAGACAACCGGTTCCTGATCTGGAAGTCGGGTAGGCTCATGCAATCCCACTTCATAGATAATCGCCTTTGCCTTCTCAATATCCGAATCATACCCCACTCCTACCTTCAAATCTACACGCCTGGTATCAAATGCAGAGGCATTGGTAATATAGGTATTACACAAACTTCCATTTGGAATGGTAATCAGCTTATTATCTACGGTAACAATCATTGTATAGAACAAATCGATTCTCTGTACGGTACCTTCTTTACCACTGGAACCATCTTCAATATAGTCACCCACCTTAAATGGTTTTAAAACCAGAATCAGAATTCCTCCTGCAAAATTGGCAAAACTGTCTTTCAAGGCAAGACCAACGGTCAAACCAATGGTACTGAGCAATGCAACCAGAGATGAAGTTGGAATTCCCATCTGATTGCAAATCACAATGAGCAATACAAAATATAAAATTGCCTTAATAAATGAATCCAGAAACTTATGTACACTAATTTCAACATGCGATCTGGAAAGAAAATTATTGACAACCTTCATCAGAAACCGGATAAGAATTTTTCCGATTGCCAGAATGACCAGGGCAATCAATAGATTGATTCCAAATGCAATGATTTTGGGAATATAACTTTCCAGTGCTTCCATAAATTGATTGGCATTTTTTACTGCTGTATTGATGTTCTCACTAATTTCGGCCCCAACCTGTGCCAAAGTATCCGTATTTGTCACTTCCACGGTTGTCGGCTCTTCCATCGTAGTTTCCGCTATGGTCGTCTCTGCTGAAGCCAGCAGCTGTATCAATGACATCATCTTATCTCCTTATACTTTTTTCTGTTTTTTCTCTGTTTTTTTCTTGTCTGAGACTGGTAACTCTTTTTCCTGCTTTGTATGTTTCACCGCATCTCCTTCATATTTCCATACGGATACGGACACCGGCCCCATTTTAATGGAGATGGAATAATCCCTGCCATCGCATTCTTCATCCTTTGCTGTCACACTTCTGGAATTTACCATGCCATATCCTCCGTATTTATCATTGTCACTATTTAGGATTTCCTTATATTTTCCTGGAAATGGAACACCAAATTTATAAGACGCATGAGGAATGGTGTCAAAATTACAGAATACCAGAATCGTATCTTCCGGTTTATTTGTCTTACGGATAAAGGCACATATACTCTTCTCGTAAGTGCTGTTATTAATCCATTCAAATCCTTCCGGTGACTGATCCAGTCTGGTCAATGCCGGTTCTTCCAAATATAAACGATTTAATTCCTTTACATAATTCTGAACCTGTTTATGCTTGTCTGCCAGAAGGCTGTCCCAATCCAGTTCTCGTTCCTCGCTCCATTCACGATATGCAGCAAAATCCTGTCCCATAAACAACAGTTTCTTTCCCGGATGCATAAACATATAGGTGTATGCCGCCCTCAGATTGGAAAATCGTATGGTTTCATCACTGCCCGGCATCTTTTCTATCATGGAACCTTTGCCATGTACCACTTCATCATGAGACAATACCAGAATAAAATTCTCACTGTAGGCATAAATCATGCTAAAGGTCAACATATCATAATTATTCTTCCTGAAATATGGATCGCATTTCATATAATTGGTAAAATCATTCATCCATCCCATATTCCATTTCAAATCAAATCCTAAGCCGCCGTCCTTGATATTTCCGGTTACCATTGGCCATGCCGTGGATTCCTCTGCAATTACCAATGCACCTTTTGTTCTCTTTTTAAACTGGGAATTTAATTCTTTCAAAAATTCAATGGCATCCAGATTCTCTTTGCCACCATATATATTTGCTACCCATTCCCCATCATTCTTTCCATAATCCAGATACAGCATAGATGCCACCGCATCCATACGAATCGCGTCTGCATGGTACTGTTCTGCCCAGAACAGTGCATTTGCAATCAGGAAATTTTTGACCTCCGGACGGGCATAATTATAAATCAGGGTTCCCCAATGTGGGTGCTGTCCCTGTCTTGGATCCTGATGTTCGTAAAGACAGGTTCCATCAAATTTTGCCAGACCAAACTCATCCTTTGGAAAATGCGCAGGTACCCAGTCAAGAATCACCCCGATTCCCTGCTCATGCATATAATTCATAAACCAGGCGAAATCTTTCGGTGTTCCATACCTTGCAGTTGGTGCATAATAGCCCGTTACCTGATATCCCCAGGAACCGTCAAAGGGATGCTCCATCACCGGCAGCAGTTCAATATGAGTATAATTCATGCGTTTTACATAATCAGCCAGTTTTGGTGCAATCTCCCGATAATTATAAAAACATTCTTTCTCCTCAACTCCCTGGATGACCGGTTTCTTCCAGGAACCAAGATGTACTTCATAGATAGACATTGGCATAGAATTGATATCCTGTGTTTTTCTGGCCTTTATCCATTCAGCATCATTCCATTGAAACCCGGTAATATCTGTTGTCACGCTTGCATTATCCGGACGTTTCTGTGCAGCAAAGGCATATGGATCTGCCTTCAATACTACCTTTCCGCCATATTGTTTGATTTCATACTTATACAATTCTCCGGTGCCAAGTTCCGGGATAAATAATTCAAACACTCCGGTATCATCAATCTTATTCATCATATGACGCCGTCCATCCCAGCTGTTGAAATCCCCAACCACACTGACACGCTCCGCATATGGTGCCCACACGCCAAAACTCATTCCTTTTACACCGGAAATTTCAACCGGATGTGCTCCCAAATACTTATAGATTTCATAGTTCGCACCTGCATTAAAGCATTTCAGTTCTTCCAGTGGCAAAACACTGTCAAATTCATAGGGATCATATTCTATCCGGACGCTTCCATCTCCATACTCTTTCTTTACCTGATATAATCCTTTTGCTGTTCCCGGAATTAATACAGCAAAAAAATCTTCCTCCATTTTTTCTGCCGGGTAAAATTTTCTTCCTTTATCGAATTTTACCGACACTGCCACAGCATCCGGAGCATAAATCTGAATCAAAGTCTTTCCTTTGTATTCAAATGGTCCAAGTGTCGACCTTGGGCAGTCAAGATCCGCATACTGAATTCCTTCAATATCTGCCCAGTTCATTAAATCATAGACATTTTCCTTCATGGCCGTAATCCTCCCAATAAATTATTTACTATTATTTTACCACGAAAAATGTATTCTGTCTATTTCCTTCTTATAAATTCAATGGCTGAAAAGCAGAGAAATACAACCAGATTTGCAAGGACAATTCCCGCTCCGGTAGGAATTTCATATATGTAAGAAGCAGTCATTCCTACAAAAAAGCATGTGATGGAGATTAGTACGGAGGAAATCATCACAATGCGAAACTGTCGAAACAGACGCATGGATGTTAATGCTGGAAAAATAATCAGACTGGAAATCAGAAGTGTTCCCATAATCCGCATTCCAATTACAACGACAATGGCAGTAAGTACCGATAACAAGGTCTTATAAAGATTGACATTCACACCTGTGGCCCGGGCAAAACTTTCATCAAATGTAATTGCAAAAATCTTATGATAACATAAAACAAACAACAACAGGACCAGAATACTCATGCCCACACAGATCCAGACATCGTCTTTTCCAATTGCAAGCACACTTCCAAACATATAACTGTTCAAATCAATGTTTGTCCCATTGGATAAGGCATTCACGGTAATTCCTATGGCAATGGAACTGCTGGAAACCAGACCAATGGCGGCGTCTCCCTTAATTCTGCTGTTTTCGCTGATATGTAATAAAAAAAATGCTGCCACAATGACCACCGGAATGGAAAAGGTAAGTGGAGCTGCCTGAAATGCAAGACCAATGGCCATCGCGCCAAATCCCACATGGGAAAGTCCGTCACCAATCATGGAATATCTCTTTAATACAAGAATGACGCCTAAGAGAGAAGCGCAGAGGGCAACAAGTCCTCCCACTATCATTCCCCGTGTGAT
>CALWLV010000213.1 GCA_944381595.1 uncultured Roseburia sp. | reverse complement strand
GACGATCCCGTTACTGTTTTATCAAATATCATGCTTCTCCATAAAGAAGATACGAATGTTCAAATGTATGATTTTGTATGTCCTGATTTATTTTTCGCATATTTTATTCTCCTATGAAATAAATGTCCGAATCAGATAACGTGTCCCCTTTTCTTTCTCAGGTATCCATAACCGGATGCAGCCCGTCTGTGCCGTGTTCAGTATGTTTATCTTCTCATGTTGATATCTCTCAAGCGTTTCCTGATGTGGATGACCGTAACTGTTTTCTTTCCCACAGGAAACCAACCCATATACCGGTGCTATTCTCTCTAAAAACTCCTGACAGGAAGATTCCTTCGAGCCATGATGAGGGATTTTCAATACATCTGCATGCTGCAATCGTTCAAGAAGTTTCTCTTCTGTTTCTGAGCTGATATCCCCGGTGAAATACATGGAAAACTCCCCATACGTCATATATAATACCATGGATGCATCATTGACATCATCATAATCCACATCATTCGGACTTATGACTTCAAAACACAGTTTTCCCTGACTCATCTGATTTCCTGCTTTAAAAAACGATATGGGTATTGACTGCTTTTTCGCCAATTTTCTTATTTCTTCATATTTTTCTTCAAATTGATGATGATCCGGAAGGATAATTTCCCCTATATCCAACAACTCTTCTTCCATAATTTCCAAAATCCCACTGGTATGATCCGTATCTCCATGGGAAATCAACACATAATCCAATTTCCCTATTCCTTTGTACTTCAAATATGGGACAATCTTATACTTTGCCACCTGTTTTTCTGTACTGCTTCCTCCATCCACGAGAATGGTTTTTCCATTTTCCGTTTCAATCAAAAGACAGTCTCCCTGCCCCACATCCAGCATAGAAATTTCCACTCCTTGTTTTTTCGGTTCAGCATAAATCAGCATGACCTGAAATATAACAAAAAACAATAAAACCGGTATTTTTTTACATCTGCATTTTTTCTGATATTGATACCGACTCCAGCAAAGCAGTACAATAATTCCCAAATAAAATAACACAAGTATGATTTTCCGGGGCCTTCCTGTTATCACATAAGCATAAGGAAACTTCTCTATAAATCTGCAGAGTATATCGTATATTCTCATCACAAAAACACCTGCTCCCGACAGAAAAATCCCCACATCCCCGGAAATAAAAAAAACAAACGATGCAGCCATTCCGCTTAAAAACAACAACGATAACAATGGTATTACAAGCAAATTTAAGAATACAGAATAGGTGGGAAGTTCAAAGAAAAAATATGCTGTTACGGGTAAATTGACCAGATATATCACAGCTCCGGATAAAATTCCGGACAGCCGGAGACGAAGTTTCTTTTTGTCCCTGCTCCATCCGTCAAACATCCATTTCTCCAAAGCCGGACAAACAAAACCAATGGCAAAAATAGAAGAATAAGACAACAGAAATGAGGTCTGATATATTCCATAGGGATTTTCTGCCAGAATCATCAAAACACTCAGGGCAATGGAGCTCTGAATATCATATGTTCTTCCGGTTATATCGGCACCGATACGAAGTAACATCATAACAAATGCCCGCCGGACCGAAATTCCAAATCCTGTCATGATCCCAAAAGCACACAGCAATACGCAACTGACACTTCCCGAAATCCCATAGGAAGTAATCCTTCTTAACAGACGATAAACTCCCATTCCGGCAATGGACATATGAAGTCCGGAGACTGCTAAAATATGGGCAATTCCATTCTTTACATAGAGATCTCTTGTGTCCGAATCCAGAGTTGATTTATCTCCATAAATAACTGTTTTAAACAGCGATGCATCCTGTTTATTACAAATCACGTCAATATTATTACAGAGTTTTGTCTTAACAAGAAACAGCCATTCCTGCAGATAATTCGTTCTTGCATCGATCATTTGAAGGCTGCTCCCCTTCATCTTCAGTGCAATTTTCCGGCTGTGATCATATTGCTCCTCGTTAAAATTACCTGGATTTCCCGCCACCTGAAACGCTTCCTTATTCCCTGTAATCTTCACTTTGTTTCCAATGAAGCATTCCGGTTTCTCTTTCCACAACACTTCTACCTGTACATCTCTTACAATTTCTATTCCCGTCTGTTTCTCCACCACTAAGTCTGCTTCTATTAATACCGTATTCCAATATTCCCCCTCTTCCACAGTCACAACGTCCCCTGTGAGAACAAGGGATTCTTCATTTGGTATTGCTGAACAGGTTTGATACTTGTTTTCTAAATTCTCCATTCTGCCCATACCGGCAGAAAAGAACAAAATTGTAATTCCCAAGGCAGCCGGAATCACTCTTCCTTTTCTTATCCTTATCAAAAAACAGAGATATACCATCCACATTAACATACAGACGGATATATATGTTATATCAGTTGCACACAGCTCTCCCAGCATCCATGCAATGGCCGCTATGAGAAGCGGTCTTTTCATATTCTATAATATCTCCTGTTTTTCTAATTTTCAGACTGGTAAACTCAACACAAATAAACTTCCTATACCTTCACTACTTGTCACAGAAATCTCTCCCCCCAGAAGAGTTGCCGCCTGTTTACAAATATACAATCCCAGACCGGTTCCTCCTATTTCTCTTGATTTCTTCCTGTTAATACGATATAGATAATCAAAAATCCGACTCTGTTCTTCCTTTGGAATCCCTATTCCTGAATCCTTTACTTCCAGATAACATCTGTTTTCCTTACGAAATGCCCGAATTTTTACATATCCGCCGGTATGATTATATTTAATGGCATTTTCCAGAAGATTTTTGCAAATTTCCCCAAGCAGCATGGAATCTGAATGCACGAAAAGTCCCTCATCACACTGACAATCCAAAGTAATCTTTCTCTGTTCCGCCAACCACTGATATTGTTTCAATAAATCATCCAAAAGTGTTTTCACGTCCACCATCTCTAATGCAGGGGTTCTCTGCTGCATTCCTGCCAACAGAAACAATTCATCAATCAGCCTTATTTCCCTGTCTATCTGAGAACTGATATCTTCCATAAACTCCCGGTACATTTCCTTGGATGCATCTGACTGAATCAAAGAATCTGCCAGCACTTTCATTGCAGCAAGAGGGTTTTTCAGTTCATGGGCAACCAGTCCTGCATATTCCTGAAGCTGTTTCTCTCTCTTCCTGCTTTCTCTTAATTCCTGCTCCAGTGTTTGTATATCCATCATCTATCATCCCTTAAAATAATATCCAACTCCCCACTTGGTATGAACGTAGCGTGGTTCACTTGGATTTGGTTCAATCTTCTCTCGCAGTCTGCGAATATGTACATCCACAGTACGGACATCTCCCGGATATTCATATCCCCATACTGTGTTTAATAATTCTTCTCTGCTGAACACCTTATTCGGATTTCCTACCATTAATTCCAGAAGATCAAATTCCTTGGCAGTCAAACTGATTTCCTCACCGGAAACATAAAGGCGTCTGCCATCCAATTCTAATTTTAAATCACCCTTCTCCAAAATTCTCAAATAGTCATCCTGTTTATTTTTTGCATTTCTTCTTAAAATTGCTTTAATTCTCGCCTTTACTTCCAATATATTAAATGGCTTTGTTATGTAATCATCTGCACCATGCTCTAAACCAAGGATTTTGTCCATATCTTCTGACTTTGCAGTGATCATAATAATTGGAACATCTGAAAAGGCACGAATTTCCTGACACACTTCCAGTCCATCCATATTCGGCAGAATTAAATCCAAAAGTACGATATCATATTCCGTTTCTCTGACCTTCTCCAGCGCTTCCTCTCCATCATAGGCTGTATCCACTTCCATCCCTTCCTGTTCCAGACTGAATTTGATACCTTTCACAATTAATTTCTCATCATCAACCACTAATACTTTATTCGCCATTTCTACCTCATTTCTACCTTATTAAACGGTAATTAATTCTTTAATTTTCTCAAATGCACCCTCCTTAATTCCTGAAATATTCATGATCTCTTCTATATCAGAGAACAACCCCTGTTCTTCCCGGTACTGAATAATCGCATCTGCTTTGGACTCACCAATCCCCGGCAATGACATAAGTGCATCCTTGTCAGCCTGATTGATATTTACAAGAGAAGAAGTTTCTTTTCCTTCAGAAGGAATACCAGTCACTGTTTCCTCCCTGGAATACACAACTATTTTCTGCCCATCACTGACAAATGCAGCAAGATTCAAAAAAGTCTCATCTGCCTCTTCCGTAAATCCTCCTGCCAATGCAATTAATTCATGTATTCTGGTTCCCTCTGCAACTTCATAAACCCCCGGACGACTGACGCAGCCGATAAGATATATGCATAACATCTTATCTTTCTGTGTCTCGTCCTCTACATCTGTTTCTCTAATCTCTCCTTCTTCTGTAACATCCTGCACAAGTATTCCATCCTCCTGCTCCATCGTACAACTGTGAAGAATTCCAGCCACGAACACAAACAGAATAAGGGAGACTGTTTTCATCCATTTTTTCAATACAGCATCCTCCTTTCTAAATATATAAAAAGAGGATTTTCACAAATACATTTACATTGTAACTAATATTTTACTTTTTTACAACATCTTTTTTATTATTTTTTAAACAGAACAATTCCTGCCACTGCTATCAGCAGTCCAAATAATTTTTTCCACTCAAAATCTACTTTTTACATGCCAAATAGTCCAAATAATTCAATAAGATAGGAAACCGCCAATTGTGCGATTACAATTAACAATGCCGCCTTGGCAGGACCAAGAGAAGAAATACTTCTGATTACCGTATAAGTAATAAATGCTCCGATTACTCCCCCAAGCAATACATATTTATTTTCTATGGCAAATAATTTACCAAAACTTTCTCTTCCTGTAAAAAACCACGCAACAAGACATACCAGAAATGCCGTAATCTGAACCCAGCAATTGGCCACCCACATACTGGTTGCCTTCGTCACATCTGTATTAAATACTCCCTGTATGCTCATCAGTGCCCCTGACACCAATGCTATGATAAAACCCATAAATCCTTCCTCCTGATTTTATTTTGATAAAAGGATTCCCAGTTTTTTCAGCTTCATACAGTGTTTATTTATTTTCTTCTATTTTTGAAACAAATACTTCCTCCATGCTGCCCATGGTTTCTGCCACATTGCTTCCTTTCCTGATATTTTTCACTGAAGCATTCCATCTGCTCCAATAATCGGTCAAAGCAGTCAGCTTTGGCAATGGATCGGATTCTTCATAGGCCAGATAAAAGATTTCACTTTCTTCCGGCAGTCCCTCTACCTCTGCCAACGGTAGAATTCCACATGTTTCATACATTTTGTCTGCAAATTCCTCACTCAGATAATCTGCAAATTGCTCTGCCAGTTCTTTCTTATTGGATTTACTGTTTACCATAACAATATCTGTCACAGACGTTGCTTTTGTCTCCAAATCTTTTGTCCAATTCCATAACAGACGATATGAATGTGGAAATTCCAGACTTTGAAAACTTTTTATTCCATCTGTGTGAATCAAGGCATACTGCAAATTTCCTGATGCGAACTGATCTTTTATTTCTGCATAAGAAGGCGAATCTTCTCCCAGAAACAAGTTACTTAACTGTTGATATAACGTGGCGGTACGAAGGAATTCTTCCCCGGAAAGATTGACTTCCCTGCCATATCCGGTCTCTCCACCGGCCACAGCATAATTTCCAAATAACGTATAGGTCTGCAAAAACTGACTGTCATCCCATAACAGAATATCTTCCGGTGCAGTTTCTGAATGTTTGTTCACATAAGCCATGAGACTCTCCAGATTTTCCGGCTCTACCGAAAACGTATCGTTGTGTACAAGGACAGTGGTATCAAATCCAAGAGGATAACCATAACAGGCTCCCTGATATTCAAGATTTTCCCATGTTCCGGATACATAAGCTTCTTTCCTTCCATCTATCAACTCCACCGGTTCTGCTGCCCGCATCCACACAAGACTTTGCAGATTAGAACTATCCGTCAGGAATACATCCGGACCTTCCAGCTTTTTATTCGCTTCCTCAATTCTGTCTATATAGTCCAGAGATTGCATTTTTGTCAACTTTACTGACACATTTTCTTCTTTCCCAAACTGTTCCGCCGCCATCTCCAGATATGGTTCATATAAAGTATTTGTATACCAGAGTTCTATGACCTCCGGTTCCGTCTCCTTCACAGGAACATTTTGCTCCGACTTTCTGTTCGCTGCTACATATATTACAAAAATGGAGCACAAAAGTATCACAAGCAAATTGATTGCCGTAGTTCTTCCTTTCTGATTCATAAAACCTCCCTGTTCCATCAAGCCAAACAAACTGCCACAAAAAATTTGTGACAGTTTTTCTCCTATAATGATTTCTTTAATATCTCAATCATTTCATCCACATGTTCTTTTGTAATGGTAAGAGGCGGCACAAAACGTAACACATCAGAACCGGCGGAGATGACTAAAAGTCCATTCTCAATGGCACGGTTGATGATTTCCCCCACCGGTTTTGTTACCACAAGTCCCTGCATAAGACCTTTTCCCCTTCTTTCTTTGATGCAGTCATATTCCTGTACCAGCTCGTCAAATCGCTGTTCCATGTATGTCCCCACTGTACGGACATTTTCCAACACATTGGAAGATTCAAATAAATGGAATACTTCTTTCACTGCCGCACATGCCAAAGGATTTCCACCATAAGTAGTACCATGATCTCCCGGTACCATAGCACTTGCCACCTTCTCCACTGCAGCAAAGGCTCCAACCGGAATACCACAACCCAATGCCTTGGCCATTGTCATAATATCCGGTTTGACTCCGTAATCTTCAAACGCAAACATGGTACCGGTTCTTCCCATGCCACACTGAATTTCATCCAGAATGAGAACAATATCATGTTCGTCACAAAGCTCTCTGACTCCTTTTATAAACTCCGGATCCGCCGGATAAATACCGCCTTCTCCTTGTACTGTTTCCATAATAATAGCACAAGTCTTATTATTAATCAATTCCTTCACACTATTTAAGTCATTGAATTTTGCAAATCGGATACCGGATACGAGCGGGTTGAAAGGATCCTGATAATGTTCATTTCCCTT
>CALWLV010000212.1 GCA_944381595.1 uncultured Roseburia sp. | reverse complement strand
ACTGCCCTCATATCCGGATAAACGTCCGCTTAAAATTCCTGCAAGAGTACTTTTTCCACTTCCACTCATTCCAACAAAAGCAGTCAGACCCTGCTGGGAAATATGAAATGAAACTTCATGCAATGCCTGTTTTCCTTCCCCATAAGAATAGCTGATATTTTTTCCGGTGAATTCGAACGTATCGCCCACAGATTCTTTGCGTTTCTTGTCTTCTTTCAGATCAAGGAGACGAAAAATCTTGTCACTGGCTGCCATCCCATTCATCGCAATATGGAAGTAGGAACCTAACTGCCTCATCGGCAAAAAGAAATCTGCCGCCAGCAATAAAATCACAAGCATGCCAAATAATGTGACCTCACCATGCTGATATGCGGACAGAGCTGTCATAATTCCAACTGCAGCACCGCCCAGTGCCACAATATCCATGACAATAATCGAATTTAACTGCATGGTGAGTACTTTCATGGTCACCCTGCGGAAATGCTCTGCCTCCTGATTCATTTCCCGGTGTTTATACTCATCTGCCTGATAAATCTTAAGTGTGGTCAATCCCTGTAAATTTTCCAGGAAACTATCTCCCAGTTTTGCATACTGTCCCCAGTACTTTGACAACATTTTTTTTGCAATTTTCTGTACTGCTACGATGGAAATCGGAATTAACGGTACACAAATAAGCAGAATCAGGGCTGATTTCCAGTGTATGAAACACAATACCAGAAATAATGTCACCGGTGCAAGAAGACTGTAGAACAACTGCGGCAGATATGCCCCAAAATAAGTCTCCAGCTGATCTACCCCCTCCACGGTTACCTGTACGACTTCTGCTGTGGAAATTTTCTCTGTATACGAGGAACCAATCCGCAATAATTTACGATAAATGTTTTCTCTGAGATTTTTCTTAATTGCTTTCGACGCCAGTGTGCTTTCTCTTGATGAAAGACGAATACAGACCATCCTGGTGCCTATCAGTACCAGGAAAGCAAAAGCACCTGCCCATAGAAATCCTGTCCTTCCCTCCGCCAGTTCTGCAAATAAGAAGGACAGAATGAATATTAGAATGATATTAGAACAAAGTCCCAACCACTGAAAAAGAACCTGCTTTTTCACATGAATCATGGAATCTCCGGATAATTCAATCAAACGTTTTTTTATCATTGGCTATCTCCTTTTATTAGCTATATCTAATAGATGTTAGTTAGTATAATCTAACAAAAGGATTCTGTCAAGATATATCTTTTATGGAATCAATAGAATGGTATGGATTGCCTTAGGATAAATCACAATTTTACTGTCTCTCTCTATGTGTACAGGCTCCAAATCACGTTCCTCATCTGTCACATAGATAACTCCCTGCTGAAATGTCCCAAACGATGCAGCATCTATCTCACCGACAACATCGTCAGGGTTTATCACGACCACGACCAACTGTTCTTTGCCATCTTCTATGCCTGTAAATGCTGCCACCCGGACTGCAGTATGCTCACATACACATTCCACCCTCCGATATCCCGGACGAACAAAACGGCTATAATGTCCCATTGCCCAGAAACGCTTTGGAATCTCAATCCTTTGCTCTTCAGGATCGACATACAAAAGTCCATCCCGAAACTGATAACAGCTCACTGCAATCCAGTACTCCCACGCAAGCACATTTAACCGGGTAAAATCTTGCTGCATTTCCAATGCAAGATGGAGCGCAGAGTCCATACCATAATCTCTGCCTTGTACCATCTCGCACCACTCACTGGTCTTTACTGGCATATCCTGGAATTTCCGTTCTTTCATCCAGGAAATAAAAGTTTCCTTTGCGGTCTCATCTGACCAGTATGAGTGAACATCCAGAGAATCCAGATTCTCTCTCAATCTTTTATCTCCAAGAATCGCTTCATAATATGGATAGCTGGTATTTCCCCATTCCCCCAGCTCCGGAGCTGACAGTTTCACACTCTGTATCTTACGCTCCTCCATCACATCCAGAAATACATGGTAAAAATCCACCAATTCTTCCGGTTCAAAATGACATCCTTCCTGCTTTCCGGTCCACTCCCATTGAGGCTCATTGACCGGGGAAACTGCCTTTACCGGATATCCCTTTTCTACAAAATATTCCGTCACATCCAACACATATTCTGCAAATGCCCTGTAATTTTCTCTGGAGAGATTGGACGTGGTTCCATTTTTCTGCTTTTCTCCATATGCTTTGCCATTGATGGTCAACCGCTCCAGAGGACTATTGCAAAAGAATGTCATATATCTGACTCCGTATTCCCTTGCTTTGTCCAGAAACCATCTTGCCTGTTCATCCTTCGACCAGTCATATACTCCCGGTTCTCTTTCAAAACTTTCGGTTCTTCTCCATGGTTCTGTAATTTCCAGAGAAGCAGCCCCTTTCTCTGCACTTCCCGCACCGATATTATAGCGATATGTGGAAAGACCAATACCATGGTTCCGGTCAAAAAGCAGGTTTGCTATCTCTTCCCTTATTTCTTTCCCTTTATGATTTAATTTTCTCCAGCCTCCCACATCCTGGCTCCACCATGCCCCACTGGCACCAATTCCTTGAATCGTCTGGTATTTCCTGGATGTATCTGTTTTCAGAACAAGGCGGACTGGTTTCTCCGAATGAATCTTCATATCATGCCTCTCTTTCCCATTTGCCAAACATTATTCTGCACAGAAAACCATAACGGTTCGTGGAGAAATCGTAAACACGTCTTTAAACGCTTTCTCTTCGATCCCCTGTTCTGCCTGAAATGTATTTACTTTCAATTTCCATACCATATGTTCCGGCAGCTGTGGCAGAGTAATCTGTAACTCTTCCCAGTAGCTATTGGAAGCAATGTATACAATATCTGCCCTGTCGTCTGTATCCTTTCCCGCAAACATAACGCCCACATAACGGTCATAAGAATTGAATTCGTCTGACCATGGTAATGCCGTATGAAAACTGATATCCGGAAATCCAAGAACCCCGTTACTCATATTTTTTCTCAGAATCTCATGTTTTTTCCGGAATGCTATCATATATTTAAAGAACTCAAACATATGCCGATTCTTATCCAGAAGCGTCCAATCCAGCCATGAAACAGGATTATCCTGACAATATGCATTATTATTTCCAAACTGAGTATTTCCAAATTCATCTCCAGCCAGAAACATCGGTATTCCCCTGCTGCACATCAAAAGAGCACAGGCATTTCGCATCATCCGAAAACGAAGTGCCATAACCTCCGGGTCATCCGTTTCACCTTCTACACCGCAGTTCCAGCTGTAATTATCATTGGCGCCATCCGTATTATCCCATCCATTTTTTTCATTATGCTTCTGATTATAAGAATACAAATCATACAATGTAAATCCATCATGACAGGTAATAAAATTCACCGATGCGTTCTGTCTCTCATCCGGATGATACATATCCACAGAACCTGCAATTCTAAGAGCCGTTGCCAATGCAATTCCCTCATCCCCCTTGATATGTTTTCTCAAATCATCGCGATATTTTCCATTCCATTCTGCCCAACGGTTCCAGGATGGGAAATGTCCAACCTGATACAATCCGCCGGCATCCCATACCTCGGCAATGAGTTTCACATCACCAAGAAGTGGATCGAATGCCAGAGACTGCAAAAGAGGCGGTTTCTCCATCGGTGCTCCGTTCTCGTTTCGTCCCAAAATAGAAGCCAGATCAAACCGAAATCCGTCCACCCGATACGCTGTCACCCAATAACGGAGACAATCCAGAATCATCTGCTGAACGATTGGATTATTACAATTCAGTGTATTTCCACATCCACTGAAATTATAATAATACCCCTCCGGAGTCAAAAGGTAATAAATATTATTGTCAAATCCCTTAAACGAAAAAAACGGTCCATTTTCGTTTCCCTCAGCAGTGTGATTAAACAC
>CALWLV010000211.1 GCA_944381595.1 uncultured Roseburia sp. | reverse complement strand
GCTATGTATGAAACATGTAAAAAAATTAGTAACAATTACTTTGATTATAGTGCTGTGCGTACTGGTCTATTATCGGTATGCAAATAAAGACCGTAGCGGTTCTGATTCAGACGGAACTCAGGATAATACGCCGGAAATAGAGAAAGTATTAAATAAAAATCTGGATCAATATTATCCAAAGACGCCGCTGGAACTTGTAAAATTTTTTACAAGAATTCAGAAATGTTATTATAATGAAAATCCAAGTGACGAGGAGATAGAACAGTTAGGTGCCCTTGCAAGACAGCTTTTTGATGAAGAACTGTTGGAAGAAAATCCGGAAGAAGAGTATTATAAAAGTTTGAAAGAAGAAATCGAACAGTATAAAAAAGATGATAAGACAATCGATAAAGTTGCATTTGATAAGTCATCGGATGTGGTGTATGCCACAGTAGAAGATAGAAAAACAGCTACGTTGAACTGTGTTTACTATATGAGACAGGGAGACAGGATTACAACATATGAACAGACCTTCATTGCAAGAAAAGATGAGGAAGGTCTTTGGAAAATATATGGATGGAAAGCTTACGAACCTACTGAATTAGAAAAGTAGTATGTTACATAAGCCGGAATGAGAGGAAACATGAGCGAGAAAGAAGTACTAATATTAGGAATTGAGACATCCTGTGATGAGACGGCTGCTTCGGTAGTGAAGAATGGAAGGACAATCTTGTCCAATGTCATTTCATCCCAGATAGATATTCATACATTATATGGAGGCGTTGTTCCGGAAATTGCATCCAGAAAGCATATTGAAAGAATTAATTATGTGATTCAGGAGGCGCTTGACCAGGCAAAAGTATCATTGGGCGAAATCGACGCCATCGGAGTAACGTATGGACCTGGTTTGGTGGGAGCACTGCTGGTGGGAGTTGCAGAAGCAAAGTCCATTGCATATGCGGCAAAGAAACCATTGGTGGGAGTGCATCATATTGAAGGTCATATTTCTGCAAACTATATTGAACATTCGGATTTGAAACCACCATTTTTGTGTCTGGTAATATCCGGAGGACATACCCATCTGGTTATCGTGAAAGATTATGGAAACTATGAAGTAATTGGAAGAACAAGAGATGATGCGGTAGGTGAGGCTTTTGATAAAGTGGCAAGAGCAATCGGGCTGGGATATCCCGGTGGACCGAAGGTAGATAAACTGGCAAAAGAAGGAAGAGAGGATGCCATTGATTTTCCTCGTGCATCTGTGGAAGGAGCACCGTTTGATTTTAGCTTTAGCGGGTTAAAGTCAGCAGTCTTAAATTACCTGAACATGGCACAGATGAAAGGGGAAGAGGTAAATAAGGCTGACATTGCCGCATCGTTTCAGAAATGTGTAGTGGATTCTCTTGTATCACGGGCCATGATGGCATGCAAAGAATATCATATGGATAAATTCGCAATTGCAGGTGGCGTAGCTTCCAATTCAGCCATCCGTTCAGCATTTGAGCAGGAGTGCAGCAAAAGAAAGATCCAATTTTATCATCCGTCTCCGATATTCTGTACGGATAATGCAGCTATGATTGGAGTGGCAGCTTACTATGAATTCATGGCGGGAACCAGACATGGATGGGATTTGAACGCAATTCCAAATTTAAAATTAGGAGAACGTTAGAAATGATCGAGAATAAAAAAATCACTGCAATCGTTCTTGCCGGTGGAAAAGGAAAACGGATGAACTCTGACGTGCGGAAGCAATATTTAAAATTGCAGGACAAGCCGATTCTTTTTTATGCGCTGGATGCATTTGAAAAAAGCTGTGTGGATGAGATTGTTCTCGTAGTTCCTCAGGGAGAAGAGGAATATTGCAGAAAAGAAATTGTGGATTTCTATCATTTGAAAAAAGTGACGAAGATCACACCTGGTGGAAAGGAACGCTATGATTCTGTCTACCAGGGACTTCAGGCAGTGGAAGAAACCGATATTGTTATGATTCATGATGGAGCAAGACCCTTTCTTACACCTCAGTTAATCGATAAGGCGGCACAGAAAACAATCGAATGTAAAGCATGTGTTGTAGGGGTGAAAGCAAAAGATACCATTAAAATAGTGAATGAGAAGAATTGCGTGATAGATACACCGGATCGAAATATGCTCTGGCAGGTGCAGACGCCGCAATCCTTTTCTTTTCATGAAATCTGCAAAGCGTATGAATATGTGCTGAAACATGAAATAAAAAACATCACAGATGATGCGATGGTATGGGAGTCTTATTGCCATATACCGGTTATGATGCTGGAGGGTAGTTATCAGAATATTAAAATTACAACAGAAGAAGATATGATTTTTGGCGCTGCAATTTTGAACAGTCTAAATTGCAAAAATAATTGAAAAAGATGTTGACAGACAAAAGGACTAGTGCTAAAATAGCATTCGTCTCTGATGAAGAAGACATCATGGAGAGATATCGAAGTGGTCATAACGAGGCGGTCTTGAAAACCGTTTGTCCGCAAGGGCGCATGGGTTCGAATCCCATTCTCTCCGCTCGACAGATTGCCTGTCGAAAAAAATAAAAAATTTAAAAAAGTTGTTGACAAACTCAAAAACATATGATAGTATATAAAAGCTGTCGCTGATGAGTGACAACAACAAATCAGAACCTTGAAAACTGAATCATAAACCATCCCTGAAAATTTCGAAAAATTTTCAGCGAACCTCTTCAAGAGAAATCAAGAAGAGTTCCTATTCAAAACAGTAAAACATGGATTGGATGACAGGTTT
>CALWLV010000210.1 GCA_944381595.1 uncultured Roseburia sp. | reverse complement strand
CTTGCCTTTTTCTCTCCCTTGTTGTAGTTCTCTCTTTTTTCCATTCCTAACTTATCTTTTATCTGTGCCACATATAAAGAAGATACCTTAAAACCATACTCTTTTTCTATCCATGCCTTAATCTGCGCGTAACTTGCACAGCCTTTCATAGTCTTTAAATAGTCTGTGTCTTTCGTTTCAACATCCACATATCCATACAGAATATTTTCGGTCGATTTCTTCCTACCTAACAAGACGCATGTCTCACAATGTGTTGTCCACGGAAATAAATCTACCGGCTTACAGTTTTTCACCTGATACTGTATTTTCATCAGGCTCAACATATCTCGGGCCAATGTTTCCGGATTACAGCTGATATACACCACCTTCTCCGGTTTCAGTTTTCCTATTGCCTGTAAGAATTCCTCACTGCTGCCGGACCTTGGCGGGTCCATAAATACTACATCCACCTGCTCGCCTTTATCAGCCAGCTGTATCATAAATTTCCCTGCATCCCCCTGATAAAAACGAATGTTGTCCACAGCATTCATTTTCATATTAATTCTGGCATCGCGGATAGCATCTTCATTTAGTTCCACTCCCATCACTTGTCCCGCATAATCTGCTGCTACAATTCCAATTGTTCCCGTTCCGCAATAGGCGTCAATCACTTTCTCTGTTCCCTTTAATCCGGCACATTCTATGGCAGTACGGTATAACAGTTCTGTCTGCTGCGGATTCACCTGATAGAAGGATCTGGGAGAAATGCGGAAACGTTTTCCACATAATTCATCTTCGATATATCCTTTTCCATACCAGATATGCTCCTGTTTTCCCAACACCATGGTGGTTTTTTTGCCATTGATGTTTTGTACAATAGAAGTAATTTCCGGATGACGCTGAATCAGTTCTTTGACAAATGCATTTTTAGCCGGAAAAGATGCGGTTCCGGTCACCAGAACCACAAGAATTTCTCCTGTAGCATATCCCTTGCGAATCAGTACATGGCGAATAATTCCGGTATGTAAATCTTCATCGTATGCCTTAATTCGGAATTTTCCCATCATCTCTTTTATTGTGCGAATAATGGCTCCTGCTTGTTCATTCTCAATGAGACAGGACTGGATATCAATAACCTGATGGGTATGTTTTTTGTATACACCTGCCAGAAGCTTTCCTTTTTTGTCATAGGAAAATACAGCATGGACCTTATGACGGTAATGGAATGGATGTTCCATTGGAACTAATTCATCCACATTTGTCAGCTTTCCAAGAAGTTTTTCCACATATTTCTGTTTTTGAGCACATTCTTCCTCATAACTTCTCCGGACGCCATCACATCCTCCACATTGACCGGCATAAGGACATCCCGGTTTCTGATTCTGTTTCTTCTTATTTATAGTTCTATCAGCATTGACATTTTTCCCTTCTTTTTCCTGATGAAATTTTCTTTGCGGCGCCTGGAAGATCAGACGTACTTTCAGATATGGATTTCGTTTCTCTGCTTTTTCCACCATTTTCATCAGACTTCCGCCATAATTTCCCAGACTACTTTTCACTGCCTGTACATTTAAAAACGTAAGCTGGGTATTTTCCTGAATATTTACCAGATTCTGATAAATACTTTCCAGATTCTTTTCCGAAAATTCAAATACCTCCTGAAAAACTTCGTATAAGCTTTCCTTATCTTTTATCCGACTTCCATCTATTATAATTTTCTTCATTTCCTGGTTCTCCCGTCTCTTATAGTATGTTCAGTATATCATTACACTTGTTATTTGTCATTACGAAATTTTCTAATTTTCACCTGGTTTTCACAATGGTATCAACTGTTATTCACTCAGTCCTGATATGCTTTGACATGCAGAAAACACTCAGTCCAACGAGCAGTCAGCCGCTTTTGGAAGAGCACCATCCGGCGGTGATACATCAGATGCAAATATGCCGGGAGAAAATAGGGAATCGGAACCGACCGGACTGAAAGCTCAGGCGATTTCCTATGTATCAGAAGTAAATTCTGCTACCGATATAACGGTATTATTACAGCTTTTGGGCATTGGAATCCTATTAACCGTAACTGCAAGTATGGCATCCATCATATTCATTATGAGATATGATCCATTAAAAATCTTATCCAACCGTGATTAGGAGGTACCTGTTATGTCTATTTTAAAACTTGATAATATTTGCTTTTCTTACAATAAAACACCGATTTTAAAAAATGTATCCTACGAATTTAACAAAGGACATATTTATTCCATTATTGGAAAATCCGGTGCCGGAAAAACTACTTTGCTTTCCATCCTGTCCGGTCTGGCGAAACCAAATTCCGGCCATATCTATTATAATGATAAAAGTATCGAAAAAACAAATAAATATGATTTTCGCAGCAAATACGTAGGGGTTGTATTCCAGGCTTATAATCTCTTAACTAAATTTACGGCACTGGAAAATGTAGTTCTCTCCATGGACATCTCCGGTAAAAAGATTCCGAACAAAAAAGAACTTGCCTATCAGCTGTTAGAGCAGGTTGGTTTAAACAGAGATGAGGCGAACCGCAGGGTATTACAGCTTTCCGGAGGTCAGCAACAGCGTGTTGCCATTGCAAGAGCACTTTCTTATGACCCGGATATTATTCTTGCCGATGAGCCAACCGGGAATCTTGATGGGGAAACACAGGAAGAAATCATGCATATTTTGCGTAATCTTGCGAAATCCGGAAAATGCGTGATACTTGTAACCCATTCTCCTGCTGTGGCAAAAATGTCCGATTACGTTTATGAACTGAGAAAAAGTAATTAATCGAAAAATCTTCGATTAATCTATTGACAATTGACATGGAATCATTTATGATTACATTGTAATCAATGCAGACATTGCGTTAATTAAATGAACATAATATAAATCTTATAAAACAAGTCACCATACCCTATGGTGGCTTGTTTTATATCATGTTTTCCAATGATATATTAGGAAAGCAGAAAGGAAGCATTATGAAAAAAGCATTAATTGCCATGAGCGGCGGTGTTGACAGCAGTGTTGCCGCTTATCTCATGAAAGAACAAGGATATGACATCATTGGAGTAACCATGAAGCTTTATGATAACGAAGATATTCATGAAACAAAGGAAAAAACCTGCTGTTCCCTCAATGATGTGGAAGATGCAAGGAATGTCGCATATACACTTGGTTTTCCTTATTATGTATTTAATTTCAAGGCAGATTTCCGAACACAGGTCATAGACCGTTTCATTCATGCCTATGAAAACTGCGAAACTCCAAATCCCTGTATCGACTGCAACCGCTATCTGAAATTCCATGAGTTGTATCGCAGAGCAAAGGAACTTGGATGTGACTATGTCGTTACCGGACATTATGCATCCATTGAAGAAAAAAATGGAAGATTTTTATTAAAAAGAGCGGCTGATGTACGCAAAGACCAAAGTTATGTGTTATACTCCCTGACTCAGGAACAACTTTCACATACCTTGTTCCCACTTGGTTCTCTGGAGAAATCTGACACTCGTAACATTGCAGAAGAACAGGGGCTGTTAAATGCCCATAAGCATGACAGCCAGGATATCTGTTTCGTACCGGATGGAAACTATGCTGCTTTTATCGAAAAAACTACGGGAAAACATTATCCGGAAGGTGATTTCGTTGACACAAAAGGAACTGTCTTGGGAAAACACAAGGGCATCATCCACTATACCATAGGACAGCGGCGGGGGCTTGGCCTGTCACTCCCGGAACCTTTGTATGTAAAAGAAATCCGTAAGGATGCCAATCAGGTGGTTCTCTGTACCAACGAAGAATTGTTTGAAAAAGAATTGGATGTAACCGATGTGAACTGGATTATGGAAGAACAGCCTAAGGAAGCATTCCGTGCGGACGTGAAAATCCGCTACGCACATAAAGCCGCCCCTGCAACGGTTATTCCAAATGGAACAGAAGCTCATATTATCTTTGACGAACCTCAAAGGGCTATTACTGCCGGTCAGGCCGCTGTATTTTATCAGGGGGATTATGTTGTCGGCGGTGGAAAAATTATTATGAAATAAATAGGAAAATGAGAGGATTGAAAAAATGGAAAATCTTGGTTCTACCCTTTCACTGGCATACTGCATTCCTTTTGCAGGTATGCTCTTATCAATTGCAGTCTGCCCGCTTATTAACAGCACATGGTGGGAGAAGTTTAAAGGGATTGTTGTAGTATTTTGGTCACTGTTATTTTTCATTCCATTTGCCATTGGCAATGGATTTGGTACGGCCATAAACCATCTATTGGAAGTACTGTTAGGCGATTATATTTCCTTTATCGTACTGTTGTTTGGTCTATTCTGTGTTGCTGGAAATATCTGTATCAAAGGTTCCCTTGTTGGAACTCCAAAAGTAAATGTGATTCTTTTATTGATTGGTACCCTGCTGTCAAGCTGGATAGGAACTACCGGTGCCAGTATGCTGATGATTCGTCCTGTCATCCGTGCAAATCAGTGGAGACGAAGAAAAGTACATACCATGGTATTTTTTATTTTCCTCGTGTCCAATATAGGCGGATGTCTTACACCAGTGGGAGATCCACCTCTTTTAATGGGATTCATGCATGGTGTTCCTTTTGCATGGAGCTTTCATCTGCTGCCGGTTCTTCTGCTGAATGTGATTTTGCTTTTGGTCCTTTACTATTTCATTGACAGAAAAGCATATAAGAAAGATCTGGCAGAGGGACGCAATCCGGAAGAGGCAAAAACTGACGAGTCCATTCGCATAGAAGGAGCTCATAATCTGATCTTCCTTTTCTTCATTGTGGTCGCAGTTATCCTAAGCGGTACCTTGGGTAATATTCATGAAATCTTCCAGAAAGGTATCATCATCGATGGTACGGTCACATTGAGTTTTGCTACCATTTTGGAAATGATTCTCATTTTACTTTGTGCTTTTCTTTCCTTCCATACAACAGGGAAAGAAATCCGGGAGGCCAATAAATTCTCCTGGGAATCCATTAAGGAAGTTGCCATCTTATTTATCGGTATTTTTATTACCATGATTCCTGCACTTCTGATTCTCTCCGCAAGGGGAAATGAACTTGGCATTACCCAGAATTGGCAAATGTTCTGGGCCACCGGAGCGTTATCCAGTTTTCTCGATAATACCCCTACTTATCTGGTATTCTTTGAGACTGCCATATCTTTACACGCCACCACAGAACTTATTGGTACAGTTGCAATTCCTGCTACCATGCTGATGGCCATTTCCTGCGGTGCGGTTTTCATGGGAGCCAATACTTACATCGGAAATGCACCAAACTTTATGATTAAATCCATTGCGGAAGAAAATAATATTAAAATGCCTTCCTTCTTTGGATATATGTTATGGTCGCTCTGCTGCCTGATACCGGTATTCTTAATTGATACACTTATTTTCTTCTTATAAAAACCATAAGAAACAAGAAAGCTGCCTGTGTTCCTGCAGGCAGCTTTCTTTTATGCTTCTGTTTGCATCAATTCCCTGCAAATCTCCTGATATTTTTCTTCAAAAATACTTCCTTTTCTCCATACAAAATTAAATTCGTGAAATACATCAAAGTCTGGAATCATCAGCTCTTTCAATTCTCCCCGCTCCAGTTCTTCTTCTACTGCCGCTCTGTACAGGAACGTAATTCCCATGTCTGCAGCTGCAAGGCGTTTCAATACATAAATATTATTTACCACCATTTTCCTTGTAAAATCATGTAAGTCATATCCATATTCCTGAATATAACGAACCAGAATTTCACGGCTTCCGGAACCCTTCTCCCGCACTAACAGACGATGTGAAAATAATTCAGAAAATTCCGCCACTCTGTCCAATGGATAATTCCTTCCGCACACTGCTGCAAATTTTTCTCTGGAAATAAACTGATATGCATACTCACTCTTTGGGAAAAATCCCTCTATCACTGCAAAATCAATGGTTCCTGCATCCAGCATAGACAACAGCACTTCCGTATTATCCACGGTAAATTCTACCTGACAGTCCGGATACTTTTCCATATATGCTTCAAGCTTATTCACAATCACAAACTGCCCGATGGTCAATGTGGCACCAAACTTCAGATTCTGTCTTTCATTTTGTGTTTTTGAAATTCGATCTTTTAAAAACAAGGTATCGTGTTTCATGGAAAGCATGGCACTTTTCAATTCCTGTCCCGCCGGAGTCAACGACAATGTTTTCTCTGAATAAGAGAACAATTTCACATGATAATAATCTTCCAGATACTTTATATGCTGAGAAACAGCCGGCTGTGTAATATTTAAAATACGAGCGGCTTTGGTATAATTCATATACTTACAGACACACAAAAAAGTTTCAATTCTAAAATCTAACATTGTATTCTTTCCTTTCTTATACTATAATAAAGTCAAAAAAGAGGTGATATTTTGAAAGATATTGGTTATTATAATGGTCGCATGGATGCACTGGAGCATATGCAGGTTCCTATGTTGGACCGGGGATGTTATTTTGGAGACGGTATTTATGAGACGGTTCTGATGTCCCATGGTACATTTCACGATATAGACCGACATATTGACCGTTTTTATCAGGGAACTGCAGATATTTTTCTTACCGTTCCATATACAAAACAACAGCTAAAAGAACTTCTTTTATGGGTATCCTCTCATTCGGAATACAAGGAACAGTTCATCTACTGGCAGCTGACCCGGGGCACAGCCCTGCGAAGTCATGCTGCAAAAGACCTTTCGCCAAATCTCTGGATTACCATTACAAAGGCCTCCCTCCCTGATTTTGAACACACCCTGAAACTCATTTCCGTGGAGGATCGTCGTTCTTCCTATTGTCATATCAAGACCTTAAATCTTCTTCCAAATATTCTCGCTGCATCCCAGGCAGCTCAGGAAGGATGCGAAGAAGCAGTTTTCGTCCGCAATGGATATGTTACAGAATGTTCCCATAGTAACATTCATATTCTAAAGGATGGCGTCTTACAGACTGCTCCTGCAGACTGTCATATTCTTGCCGGAATAGGAAGATTCAACTTGATTTGTGCCTGCCGGAATTTACAGATTCCTGTTTTGGAACGGGCTTTCTCATATGAAGATTTGCTGCATGCCGATGAAGTTCTTCTAACCAGTACAACGAAAATCTGCCAACGGGCAGACACAATCGACGGACATCACATAGGAGGAAAGGCCATTTCTCTTGTAAAAAAAATTCAGCGTTTGCTTACATTTTCCGAAATTGCTTCGGAGAACACCCCTTCCATTTCTTAAATTGTCTGGAAAAGTGTTCCAGGTTATCATAACCGCACTGCAGTGCAATTTCAGTAATGGACGCATCCGTTCCCTGAAGCATCGCAACTGCATGTTCAATTCTTCCTTTGATAATATCCTGCTGAATGGACTGACCGAAAAATTCTTTATATATATGCTGGCAATAGGAAGTACTGATGTTTAATAACCTTGCCACTTCCTCCGCTCCATCCGGTGTATATACATAATTCCGGATTTTTCTCCGGATTACCGTTAGTTCATTCAGATATTTTTTCATCTTGTCGCTTCCATGTATGGAAAGCTTATACAAATCACTGAATTTATGAAACAACACGCTGACCTTCTGATCCATAATATATTCATGCTGCTCTCCCGTATTATAATACTCCACATACAAATCTGCCAGCATATCTGTGATAACCTTGTGATTTT
>CALWLV010000209.1 GCA_944381595.1 uncultured Roseburia sp. | reverse complement strand
TTGCTGTTACAGTTCTTGTCTCTTCCCCTGCAATCTCAAGCGTCAGTGTAATCGTTGTATCCGAGTCTTTTTGTACATCACTCTTTTCTATGGTGATTCCATCCATTCTCCAACTGCTGCTAAAACTTGTCACAATATTATAACTGCTCAGAGGAGTCAGGTCTTTATACGACGTATCTCCCTCTTTATTCACATAGGTCAAAACTGCTTTTGTAATGGTTCCCGCTGTTGTGCTATCTACGCCTAAGAAAGCTGTTGCATCAAGACTTGGGAAGTTTGCCGTAAAACTTGTCTTCTCCGTAGGTTCTGGTTCCGGTTCTGGTTCTGGTTCCGGTTCTGGTTCTGGTTCCGGGGTCGGTGCTGTGGTTGTCGGTGCCGTGGTTGTCGGTGCCTGGGTCGTTGGTTCCGGTCCCTTACTTACCGTAACTCCAATGACTGTACCGGTAGGCACTTTCTTATCTGCCTTAATATCCTGGGCAACAATATTACCTGCTGCAACGGTATCACTGTAAACTTCTGCCTCTACCCGCATGCTTAATCCGCTGCTCTGCAAAGTAGCTCTTGCCTTCTCCTGACTCATATCCATAATATTTGGAACAACTGTGTCAGAAGTATCTGCACCCTGGCTTACATATACAACGACGGAACTTCCAAAATAAACATCCGCTTTAGCAGCCGGATCTGTTCTGACAACTTTATTGGCTTCCACAGACTCACTGGCCTCATATTCGAATGTAACTACCAGTCCGTATTCTTCGCCTTCTAATAACTCTTTTGCTTCATCTTTATCCTGCCCGAGTACATCCGGCATGGTACTCTTCTTTGCTCCCTGGCTAACCACAATTTCAATGGTTGTATTCTTATCTACCACACTGTCTTCTTCCTTGCTCTGGCTGATAACATCACCCTTTGGAATTGTATTATGATATTCGCTGGAAATCTTATATCCAAGGTGTGCGTCCTGAAGAGCCTGAATTGCTTCTTCCTCAGACATACCAACTACCTTAGGAACTTTTGTCTGGGTTGACTTAAGACTCTCTGATTCCACCTTTGTAGTTTCATCCTCTGCGCCACTTCCGGAACATCCGCCCATGGACTTTACAAACAATACAATCGCAAGAATGACAAATACTACACCGGAAAGAATGACACCGATAAACACTACTTTATCCATCTTTGGATTCTCCGCATCGATATCATCACTGTCTCCGAAGATATCATCCTCATCGTTTTCTCCCTCTTCCGGATTTTCTTCCTCAGAATCCTCTTCTCCTAACACATATTCTTCATCCTGAGAATTATAGCCACCGGCCTCACTTCTGATTTTGGACACTTCTTCATCCGTCATGGTAACGGTTGAACCATTGCTCACCGCCGGAGAAACAATTTGTACAAAATCTTCATCCGGTGTCACCAATGATTTCTTTAAGTCTGCAATCAGTGCAGAGACTTTCAGATATCTGCGATCCGGTTTCTTCTGTGTACATTTTAAAATAATTTTCTCTACGCTAATCGGAAGATTCGGTACAAGTTCCTTCGGGCTCTGAATCTCCTCGTTAATATGCTGTAAAGCCACACTTACTGTAGAATCTCCCTCAAACGGAACCTTTCCTGTTACCAGTTCGTATAATGTGATACCGAGAGAGTAAATATCACTCTTTTCATCAATATAACCACCTCTTGCCTGCTCAGGGGAAATATAATGAACCGAACCCATGGCATTGGAATTAATGGTATTGGTACTTGCTGCTCTGGCAATACCAAAATCTGTTACCTTAACCTTTCCTTCTCTGGAAATCATAATATTCTGTGGCTTGATATCTCTGTGAATAATATTATTATTATGGGCAGCTTCTATTCCCTGGGCAACCTGAATTGCAATACTCACTGCTTCCTTTACCGGAAGAGGTCCTTTTTTCTCAATGTATTTCTTTAATGTAATTCCTTCAATCAGTTCCATTACAATGTAATGAATATTCTCATCTTCGCCTACATCGTATACATTTACAATATTTGGATGTACCAATCCCGCCGCAGATTGGGCTTCCACCTTGAATTTGGAAACAAATGTCTTATCCTCGCTGAATTCTGATCTCAACACTTTAATTGCCACAAATCTGTTTAATTTGTGATCCAATGCCTTGTAGACATCAGACATTCCTCCGGAGCCGACTTTATCTACTATTTCGTATCGGTCTCCTATAAACATTCCTTTTCTAATCATTTTTTTAACCTCTCTACTATTCGTTTTATAATTCTACAACGATTGCAGTTATGTTATCTGCACCACCATTATGATTTGCAGTATAAACCAGTTCATTTACAAGTTCTTCTACCGGAAGCTCTTTTCTGACAATAATCTTCAGATTTTCGTCCGGAATCATATTGGACAATCCATCTGAACAAATCAGTATCTTGTCCCCAGGCTTAAAACGAACTTGGAAAAAATCCGCACAGGTTCCAGATTCTATACCGACTGCACGGGTAATCACATTCTTCTTTGCATGGGTTCTGGCACTTTCTTTGTCAAGCTCTCCCCTGCTTACCATTTCCTCTACAAAAGAATGATCTCTGGTAATCTGATGAATGTCATCATTAATCACATACAATCTGGAATCTCCAATATTTGCAACGTAGAAATCCTGTTCCAGCACGGTGGCAGCCACCAATGTAGTTCCCATTCCTTCCAGTTCCTGATTATCTCTGGACATTTGATAGATTTCTTCATTGGCAACTTCCACCGCTTCTTCCATAATGGAAACGGGATCTGTCTTATCTGAGTTCCTTATGGAATCAAGAATCATTTCTACTGCTTTTCTGGATGCAACTTCACCGGCTTTATGTCCGCCCATGCCATCTGCAACAATGAAGATATTTGGGAGATTGCCCACTGAAGTTTCACTGATATACAAATAATCCTGATTATTTTTTCTCATTCTTCCGATATCCGTCATACCAAATGCTTTCATTCTTCTCCCTCCTCCTTCGTATCTGTTGATTCTTTATAGCTTTTTCTCAACTGACCACAGGCACCGTTGATATCGCTTCCCATCTCTCTTCGGATGGTTGCATTCACTCCCCTCTGTTCCAGAACTTCCCGGAATGTCTCTACTGACTTCCTGTCTGAACGTTTCAAATCTCTTTCCTTAATCGGATTTACCGGAATCAGATTTACATGACAGTTTCTTCCTCTTAACAATTCTGCCAGTTTTTCTGCTTCCTCTCTGTTATCGTTTACCCCTGCCACAAGACTATATTCAAAGGAAATTCTTCTTCCTGTCTTTTCAAAATAATCATCACATGCCTGCAGGATTTCCTGAATGGAATATTTCCTCGCAATCGGCATCAGTTCCTGTCTTGTTTTATCATCTGCAGCATGCAATGAAATGGCCAGGGTAATCTGCCGTCTCTCTTGTGCAAGCCGGCAGATTTCCGGTACCAGTCCGCAGGTAGATAATGTAATATTTCTGGCGCTGAGATTCTGTCCCCGTTCCTCTGTAATCAAATCCAGAAAACGCATGACATTCTCATAATTATCCAGCGGTTCGCCGCTTCCCATAAGAACCACATTGGATACCCGTTCATGGGAAATATGCTGGATTCGGTATACTTCCTCCAACATTTCTGACGCAGTCAGATTTCGTTCCATACCATCCAGTGTGGAAGCACAGAATTTACATCCCATGCGACATCCCACCTGCGTGGAGATACACACGGTATTCCCATGATGATACTTCATCAGAACACTCTCAATTACATTTCCATCTGCAAGACGGAACAAATATTTCTGTGTACCATCCAATTTTGATGTGAGAATCTCTACCGGCGTCAGCGCCGCAATTGTGCAGGAATCATTTAATTTTTCACGAAAATCCTTCGAAAGATTTGTCATCTCATCAAAGGATGTTACCTGTTTCTCATGAAGCCAGCTAAAAATCTGTTTTGCCCGAAAAGCCGGCAGACCCATCTCTCTAATCAGCTGTTCTACCTCAGAAAACAACAGGGATTTTATATCTGTTTTATATATCATTCTATTTTGCCTTTGTTTATGTAACCTATGATAATATCTGTTTTAGTATAACATAAAAAATTTCATTTGTAAAATCATTCTTCACTGATTCTTTTAAACTTGCTGATAAAAAAACCGTCCATTTTGTGAACACCCGGAAGAAGCTGAACATAGCCTTTTTTGCCCGTCTGCACACCAAGTTCTTTTGGAAAATATTCAGAAATATCTTCCGGCTCCAGTGAGTAATTGTTCTTTAGCCACTCAAAATTTTCTCTATTTTCCTGCTGATTGGTGGTACATGTACTAAACAACAGTGTACCTCCTGATTTCACCATCTTCACTGCATTTTCAAGAAGGCATCTCTGAACTTTAACCAGTTCTTTTTGTTTTTCGATGGTCATGTTATATTTGATGTCACTTTTCTTTCCAATTACCCCAAGTCCGGAACATGGTAAATCCGCAATCACAATATCAGCTTTATTTTCTGAATCTTTATCTTCCAAAAATCCATCCCTGACCACGGCACGGATATTGGTAAATCCACTGCGGTCAATATTGGACTGAACCAGTTCTGCTTTATAATCTGAGATATCCCTGGCTTCCACCATGCCGGTATTCTTCAGCAAATCTGCAAGATGAAGGGATTTCCCTCCGGGAGCTGCACAAATATCGATACAGTAATCTCCTTCCTTCGGATCTGCCACTTTGGCAACAAACATGGAACTGACATCCTGCACCATCAGATATCCCTTCCGGAATATCTCCAATTTGCCCAGATAATCTACTCCCTCCAAAAGAAGAGCTTCCTCCAGATATGGATGTCTTTCTGCTTCCACTCCTTCTTCCTTTAAAAGTCTGATACACTCATCCACAGAAGAAATGCTTGTATTACAGCGCACACAGAGTCTATGGTCCTTGTCCTGGGTTCCTTTCATCATTCTGGATGCAGTTTCTGCTCCATATTGATAAATCCACTGCTCCACAATCCATTCCGGTATAGAATAGACAATGGATAAATGTTTCACAAGATCCTCAGAAGCATCCGGATAGTTTATCTGTTCCATGTTCCTTGCTATGGCCCGCAGAACACCATTTACAAATCCTTTTAACGGTGAAAATCCCCGTTTTACTGCAAGCTTTACCGCTTCGTTACAAACGGCTGCAGCCGGTACCCCATCCAAAAATTTCAGCTGATACACGGACATCCGCAGAAGATTCAAAATCAAAGGTTTCATCTTCCCTGTTTTTACCTTGGAAAATTGATTGATGATAAAATCTATCTGTATCAGATTCTCCATGGTTCCTTCGGTAACGATGGTAATAAAAGCCCTGTCCCGTTTATCCAGATACTGATATTTCTGTAATGCCTGTTTTAATACCTGATGAGAAAATGCACCTTTTTCATTGATTTCAAACAAAATATCCAGCACAATCTCTCTTGTATTTACCTTAATCACGATTTCTTCCTCCGGCAATCAGAATCAGTCTAAGCAGCTGAAGAATCGCTGTTGCTGCACCTGCCACATAAGTAAGCGCAGCTGCACTTAATACCTTTCTGGTACTTTTTAACTCACTCTGTCCAAGAATTCCTGTCGTTTCCAGCAGATGCAAAGCTCTTGAAGAAGCATTAAATTCCACCGGAAGGGTCACAAGCTGAAAGAGCACTGCTGCACTAAACAAAATAATTCCCAGTGTAAGCATGGCATCTCCCATGGAAGATGTAAAAAACAATCCAAGCACAAACAAAAGAATTCCCGCACTGGAACCAAGATTGGCTACCGGAACCAAAGCTCCACGGATGGTCAGTGGTGCATATCCTCTGGCATGCTGCAAAGCATGTCCACACTCATGAGCTGCCACTCCCACTGCTGCCACGGAAGCATTGTTATACACCGCATCGGATAAACGAAGTACTTTATGTGCAGGATCATAATGGTCCGTCAGATTTCCGGATACCCGCTCAATCCGTACATCATAAATTCCCTGACTCTGTAAAATTCGTTCTGCCGCCATGGCACCGGTCATTCCTGACATACTTCTTACCTTGGCGTACTTATTATATGTGCTGTTCACACGCAATGATGCCCAAATGGAAAATAAGGCTGCAATCAACACTAACACATAGGTTGGATCATAGAAAATAAATGGCATACTCGAATCTCCTTTCTTACGAAATACCTAATTTTTCTCCTGTCTCTATTTTAACTCCGGCTAAGAATGCCTTTGTTTCCATGCGTTTTTTTCCCTCTAACTGTAACTCAGCAATGGCAAGCAGATTCTTTCCAGTCTGTACAGCGAAATAATCCTTCCCGCACTCTACAATTTCTCCGGGAACGCCGGTACTATCCTTTTCCAAAACTTTTGCTTTCCATACTTTCAAAGTCTTTCCTCTGAACTTTGTATAAGCACTGGGCCATGGATTTAAACCTCGAATTAACCGTTCAATCTGTACTGCTTCCATGGAAAAATCAATCTGTCCCATCTCTTTGCTTAACATTTTTGCATAACAGCTGTCTTCATCCCTCTGTTTGGTAAGAACCGCCGTACCGTTCTGAAGCTTATCCATGGTTTCCAAAATCAGTTTTGCTCCGGCTTCCATCAATTTATCATGAAGGGTTCCTCCGGTATCTTCTGATGTAATTTCTACTTCAGCTTTATCAATCATATCTCCGGTATCCAGACCAATATCCATCATCATGGTCGTTACACCCGTTTTCTTCTCTCCATCTATGATAGACCACTGAATCGGAGCCGCTCCTCTGTATTTTGGAAGCAGAGAGGCATGAACATTCACACAGCCAAGAGGTGCCATGGCAAGAATGCTTTCCGGCAAAATCTGTCCATAAGCTGCTACTATTATAATATCCGCAGGATAAGATTTTAATTCAGCAATACATTCTTCTCTTTTGATTTTTTCCGGCTGATATACAGGAATTTGGTATTCCAGTGCTTTCGTCTTCACAGGTGGAAACTGAATCTCTTTTCCTCTTCCCTTTGGCTTATCACACTGAGTGACGGCCAAAACCACTTCATGACCGGCTTTCACAATACTCTCCAGTATTCCTGCTGCAAAATCCGGCGTTCCCATAAAGATTACTTTCATGCTATTCTTCCTCCATATAATCAGAATCCGGCGTATCCATCAGCTCTCCATTTACTTTTTCCACATAGAGATGTCCATCCAAATGCTCACATTCATGGCAGATGGCTCTTGCAAGGAGTTCTTCTCCCTCAACAATAATTTCATGAAAATCTCTGTCCAGTGCTCTGACCTTCACATAATTCGGTCTTGTCACCTCTCCGGATTTTCCCGGAACACTCAGACAGCCCTCCTGTCCTGTCTGTTCTCCGGAAGTCTCAATAATTTCCGGATTAATCAGCACCATTGGGTTATCATCGGTGTCGATTACCACAATCCTCTTTAGGATTCCAACCTGAGGCGCTGCCAGTCCCACTCCATATGCATCATACATAGTATCAAACATATCATCAATCAACTGCTGAATTTTGGGGGTGTTTTCCTTTACCGGTCTGCATACCTTTGTTAGAATTTCATCCCCCATTACTCTGATATTTCTTAATGCCACTTTCCTCTTTCCTTTCTATCCTTAAATTAATACCCATTCATGGGATTCAAATCAAAAAAAACTTCCGTATTTCCTGTTTCTATCTGGTTCAGACGTTCTTCCAGTCTGTTTTTCAGGGAAATCACTGCCTGTTCCTCTGTATGTTTCACATAAAGAACCTTCCGATAAATGTCTTTCATCCTGGCAATCGCTGCGTCTGCCGGTCCTATGACCACATACTCCCTATTCTCCTGTTCAATCCAGTCCGCCATTTTCCTGCATAATGCCATTCCCTGCTTTTCATCGGGAGAGGTGACCAGAATGGCCATCATTCTTACCACCGGAGGATATGCCATCAATGTCCGGTATAAGATTTCTTTCTCATAAAAAGTTTCATAATCCTGTGCGGCAGCTGCCCTGATACTGAAATTCTCCGGATTGTAGGTCTGAATCACTGCAAGACCTCCTTCGTGCTTTCTTCCGGCTCTTCCCTCCGCCTGGGTTAAAAGCTGATAGGTTCTCTCCGATGCACGATAATCCGGAGCGTACAAAGATAAATCTGCTGCAATCACTCCTACCAGCGTAACCAATGGAAAATCATGTCCTTTTACAATCATCTGGGTTCCAATGAGTATATCTGCTTCGTGTCTTCCAAATGCCTTGATGATTTTCTCATGTCCTCCTTTCTTTGCAGTCGTATCTGCATCCATCCGAAGCACTCTGGCAGACGGATAGTACTTGTGAACCATCTCCTCTACTTTCTGAGTCCCTGTTCCAAATTGCGCAATGTATTTCGAACCGCAGGAAGGACATACCTTCGGCATGAAAGTCTGATGCCCGCAATAATGACAGCGCAGGCTTCCATCGGTATGATAGGTCAGACTCACATCACAATGGGGACAACGGATTGCCTCTCCACAGGCTCTGCAACTGACAAACCCTGCATATCCACGCCGGTTGATAAACAGCATAATCTGTTCTTTCTTCTGTAACCGGTCCAAAATGGCATTTCCCAGTTCTCTGCCAAAGATTGTCTTATTTCCCTCCTCCAGTTCTTTCCGCAAATCTGTAACAATCACCTGTGCCAACGAGCCGGATGCACGTTTTGTCATACGGTGCAGCATATATTCTCCCTGCATAGCCTTGTAATAGGCATCCACCGACGGAGTAGCTGACCCCAGAATCACCTTCGCCCCATGAAGTCCGGCACGGTAAATGGCTGTTTCTCTGGCATGATACTTTGGTACCGCATCACTTTTATAGGACGCTTCATGCTCTTCATCTATGATTATAATACCTATTTTTGAAAATGGTGTGAACACAGCCGAACGGGGTCCAATCATAATATCCAGTTCTCCATTTTTTGCCCTTTCAAACTGATCATACCTTTCTCCGGCAGAAAGTTTGGAATGAATCATACTCACACGTTCTCCAAAAACATCAAAAAAACGTTTCACCGTCTGATAGGTCAGAGAAATCTCCGGTATCATAACGATGGCCTGTTTTCCCTGTGCTGTGATATTCCGAATCAATTCAATATAAACCCTTGTCTTACCGCTTCCGGTAATACCATGAATCAGGTGTACGGACTGACTACTGTTGCGGATTTCTTCCACAACCCTTTTCTGTTCTTCATTCAACGGAGGCAGATGACTGTCTGAGCTGGAATCCTCTTCGTAATCGTCCAGAAATTTCAATGCATTTCTATACTGTTTCATCCGCTGAATGACTATGACTCCCTGATTTTCCATATCTTTCAGAAGTGCCTGCGTCACATGGCTGCCATGAATCAGCTCCCGGTCATTGATGCATGGTTTTTCTTTCAATGTCTGGAGCACTCTTAATTTTGCCACTGCACGTTTTTTCTCATATTGCGACACCAGTTTCCGGTACATCTCCGGCTCCTGAAAGGATGCGGCCAAAGATACCTGCCGCTGTTCGATTTCCTTTGTTTTCCGACTGACGGGAATCACAGTTTTTAACGCCTGATTCATGGTGGAACCATATTGCTCCCGAATAAACCACGCAAGCCGGATTAATTCTGACTCCAGAGGTACTTTCTTTTCATCAATCCCATATATTTCTTTCATTTTCCCGATTTCCCACGAGGGCTCTGTCACAAGATTTATGACAAAACCCTGAATCAATCGGTTTCCTCTCCCAAAAGGAATCTTCACTACCATTCCCACATTGATTTTGTCCTCCATATCGGACGGAACAATATACTGAAAAGAACGGTCCAGCTTCTCATGGGAAATATCTACGATTATATCTGCAAAAATCAAGAATTTTGTCTCCTATATGCCTCCAGGCAATTATACATTAACATGGCGATTGTCATAGGACCAACTCCGCCCGGAACCGGTGTGATGGCTGAGGTTTTTTCTGCTACCTGCTCAAAATCCACATCTCCGCAAAGTTTTCCGTTTTCATCACGATTAATTCCAACGTCAATTACCACTGCACCTTCCTTGACGTATTCTTCTGTTACAAATTTTGTTTTTCCAATGGCTGCCACCAAAATATCTGCCTGTCTGGTAAGTTCCCTGATATTTGGAGTATGAGAATGCACGATTGTAACAGTTGCGTTCTCTCTCAACATAAGCTGCGCCATTGGTTTTCCTACAATATTGCTTCTTCCCATAATAACACAGTGTTTTCCATCCATTTCAATGCCGCTTCGCTTTAATAACTGAATAATGCCAAATGGGGTACAGGAAATAAATCCTTCCTGTCCAATGGATAATGCCCCCACACTGACAGGATGAAATCCATCCACATCCTTCCATGGAGAAATGGCAGCAATCACGGCATCTTCATCCATATGTGCAGGAAGAGGCAACTGTACCAGGATTCCATTTACCTTCGGATCTTCATTCAGTTCTCTGATCTTATCCAACAATTCCTCCTGCGTTGTCTCTTCCGGAAGCTCCAGTGCAAGAGACTTAATCCCCACATATGCGCAGGCATGTTTCTTATTGCGCACATATACAGTGGAAGCAGGATTGTTCCCCACCTGAATCACTGCAAGGCAAACTTCCTTTCCCTCTTTGGCTAATGCTTCCACCTGTTCTCTGATTTCATCTTTGATTTCACCGGAAATCTTCTTTCCATCTATTATCTGTGTCATATCTGTCTCCTCATGTTTCTAATTAAAATAAACCGGTAATCACTCCGTCTGCATCCACGTCAATATTATCTGCCGCCGGTTTCTTAGGCAATCCCGGCATTGTCATAATTGCACCGGTCACTGCAACCACAAATCCTGCGCCGGCATTCAAATATACTTCACGGATGTTAATCTTAAATCCTGTCGGTCGACCCAGTTTCGTCAAAAAAAAAAAAAAAGAATACTGTGTCTTAGCCATACAAACAGGCAGATTTCCATATCCCATATCTGTAATTTTTGCCAATGCTTTTTTTGCTGCCGGTGTATAAGTAACCCCATCTGCTCCATAAATTTTTGTAGCAATGGTTTCAATCTTATCCGCCAGAGGCATTTCATCCGGATAGAGCATCGTGAAATCGCTCTTCTTGTTTTCCAATGTTTCCAATACCTTCTCTGCCAGCGCGATTCCGCCTTCACCGCCCTTTTCCCATACTTCAGAAAGGGCAAAGTCACAGTTTCTGTCTTCACAGAACTTCTTTACATAGGCATTTTCTTCTTCTGAATCCGTAACAAAAGAGTTCAAAGTTACCACTACCGGTACACCAAACTGCTGGAGATTCTCAATGTGCTTCTCCAGATTTACGATTCCTCTCTTCAGTGCCTCCAGATTTGGCTCGGAAAGATCGGACTTAGCCACTCCCCCATTGTATTTTAATGCACGGATAGTTGCCACAAGAACTACTGCATCCGGCTTTAAATCTGCTTTACGGCATTTAATGTCAAAGAATTTCTCTGCTCCAAGGTCTGCACCAAAACCAGCTTCTGTAATGACATAATCTGCCATCTTAAGCGCAGTCTTCGTTGCCTTTACCGAATTACATCCATGTGCAATATTTGCAAATGGGCCTCCATGAACCAGTGCCGGCGTATGTTCCAGCGTCTGAATTAAATTTGGCTTAATGGCATCTTTTAATAAAGCTGCCATCGCACCTACTGCATTTAACTGTGCAGCTGTAACAGGCTCTCCGTCATAATTATATGCAACAATGATATTTCCAAGTCTTTCTTTTAAATCTTCCATATCATTGGCAAGGCAGAGAATGGCCATAATTTCAGATGCAACGGTAATCACAAAATGGTCTTCTCTTACGAAACCATCCATCTTAGATCCCAGTCCAACCACAACATTTCGCAGCACTCTGTCATTCATGTCCATACATCTTTTCCATACAATCTGTCTGGTATCAATATTCAGTGCATTTCCCTGCTGAATGTGATTATCCAGAAGAGCTGCAAGAAGATTGTTTGCAGAGGTAATGGCATGAAAATCCCCGGTAAAATGGAGATTCAAATCTTCCATCGGAACGACCTGTGCATATCCTCCTCCGGCCGCACCGCCTTTAATTCCAAAACAAGGACCCAGAGACGGCTCTCTTAAAGCAATGACAGCCTTTTTCCCCATCTTTCCAAAAGCCTGACCAAGACCAACACTGGTGGTTGTCTTTCCTTCTCCTGCCGGAGTCGGATTAATGGCTGTTACCAAGATCAGTTTGCCATCCGGTCTGTCTTCCACAGACTTACAATATTCGTTGGATATTTTTGCCTTATATTTTCCGTAAAACTCCAAATCTTCCTCTTCGATTCCTAATTGCTGAGCCACTTCCCTGATTGGCAGCATCACTGCCTCCTGTGCGATTTCAATATCTGTTTTCATCATATACCTCCGTTAATTTAAATGATTTAAAAGATCTTCCAGTTCTATTTGACTGACTAAAACTTTTCTTGGCTTTGTACCCTCTTCCGCCCCGATAATGCCGGCTTCTTCTAACTGCTCTATAATTCTGGCTGCGCGGTTGAATCCGATTTTAAACACTCTCTGCAGCATACTGGTGGACGCTTTTTCTTTCTCTGTCACCAGTCTGGCAGCATCTGTGAAGTACTCATCCCTTCCATCCGATTCTTCCACCTTTGTTCCTGCTGCTGTCTCCTGAGGCTGACTTGCAACATACTCTGATATGCTTTCATCATAATTGTTTCCATCTCCCTGAGCCGTCCAGAAATCAACCACTCTTTGTACTTCCGCATCTGAAACAAATGCCCCCTGCAATCTGACCGGTTTGACATATCCGGAAGGATAGAAAAGCATATCTCCGTTTCCTAACAATTTTTCTGCTCCAACAGAATCAATAATTGTTCTGGAATCTACCCCCGATGACACCATCAGAGCACATCGGGATGGAATATTTGCTTTTATCAGACCGGTTACCACATCCACCGATGGACGCTGGGTAGCAATAATCAGATGAATTCCGGCTGCTCTTGCAAGCTGTGCCAGACGGCAGATGGATTCCTCCACCTCTTTGGCTGCAACCATCATAAGATCTGCCAGCTCATCTATTACAATCACAATCTGAGGCAGTTTCTCCTCTTGTTTTGCATTGTATCCCTTTAAATCTCTGACATTGGACTCAGCAAACTTTTTATAACGCTGCTGCATTTCTGCCACTGCCCATTTCAACGTGTTGGAAGCCAGCTTCGGGTCTGTCACCACAGGCTGAAGCAAATGAGGAATCCCATTGTAAATTCCAAATTCCACAACCTTTGGGTCTACGATAATAAGTCTGACTTCATCCGGTTTTGCCCGAAACAGAATACTCATAATAATAGAATTGGTAAACACCGATTTTCCGGAGCCTGTGGTTCCTGCAATGAGAAAATGAGGCATCTTCGCAATATCTGCCACAATCACCTGACCGGCAATATCCTTCCCTGCAGCAAAGGCGAGTTTTGAATGATGTGTTCTCAGCTCCGCTGATTCAATCAATTCCCGAATTAATACAGATTCCCGCACCTTATTGGGGACTTCTATTCCAATGGTAGATTTACCCGGAATCGGTTCAATTCTAATATCCGTTGCCGCCAGGTTCAGTTTAATATCATCAGCCAATGTGGTAATTTTATTCAACCGGGTTCCGATTTCCGGCTGTATTTCATAACGGGTAACCGATGGCCCCCTATGAAATTCCGTCACCACTGCCTTCACGCCAAAGTTCTTCAGAATCTGTTCCAGTTTTCTGGCTGTTTCCTGTAATTCTCCAGGATTTATTTTGTTGTTTTCCTGATTCCGATTCAACAAATCCGTCGTTGGCAATATGTATCTCTTTGTTCCTTTCCATACCGGTCTGTCTGCCTTCTGTGGTTCGTATACGCTATTTTCCACATTTGCCTTAGCAATTTCCACTGCCCCATCCGGATCAAGCTTTGATTGCCCAGGACTCATTCCAAAAGCAGGGCGTTCCATCACTTTCTTTGCACTTTCACTGACAATAATCTGTTCCTTTGCATGATAATTGCCTTCTTCATCAATATATACTTTTTCCTGTACCGGTTTCTCTTCCCTGAAAGGAGCTTCTTCCACCGGGATATCTTCCACCCTTTTTACGAAAGAAACCTTTGGCTGAGAAACATGGAACTCCTCGTATACCGGCTCCTGCATCCGTTCCTCCGGCATAGGAATAACCTTGGAAATCTCTTCCGGCAGTATTTCTTTTTCCTCAAAATTGTCAGCGTTAATTTCATGCATAGATTCCGGTAATTTATCCGGGTCTTCAATTTTACTTAACGCTACTCCTCTTACCACCTTGTGAATTCTCCGGTTCTTCTGATACTCCTTTTCCTTTGCCCGTTCTCTGCCGGATTCCCGGATTCTTGAAACATCTTCTCTTGCGGTCTGATACACCTTTCTGCTTCCTTTTTTGATGCCCCCAATAAAAGAGCGCTCTGTTATCAGTACCGCAGAAATAATTATAAAAATAAT
>CALWLV010000208.1 GCA_944381595.1 uncultured Roseburia sp. | reverse complement strand
TTGCGCAGGAAATCTTCATGTTCCTTCCCGAACACTTCCATTTCCACCCAGTCGTCTGCATTTGCAAGGCTGGCAAAGAAAACAAGCATGATGATATCCATCATCTTATGGAGGACCTTCTTTTCCTTTCTGGTATCCGTTACTGTGCTTACAAAATCTAAAAGTGCTTTCATAGGACAATCCCTTCCTTTTTTCTTTCATTATACTACAAAAAGGCGGGATGTTCATAATTTATTCATTCATGCGTTTGTCGTGCTTTACGAGGTACTGGACACAATTCCTTTCTCACTGTCCATAGAAACATAAGAACCGTTTTTCAGAATATTAGTCGCCTGTTCTGCTCCAATAATAACCGGAATATCTCTTGTCAGTCCAACAATCGCAGCATGGGAATTAATATCTCCCTCTTCCGTAATAATACCGGATGCTTCTTTTAACTGTTCCATCATGAAATTATCTGTTTCCTTTACCACAATGATATCACCGGCTTTAAAGTTCGCCTTCAAATCCATGGAATTCTTACAAACACATAAATTTGCTTTGGCAGAAAGCTTATTGACTCCCATTCCTTTAATCAGAATGTGTCCGGCAATATGAACCTTAATCAGATTCGTTGTACCTGGAACTCCTAATGGCAAACCTGCAGTAATGACTGTCAAATCTCCCTGTTTCAACAATCCCTTTTTCATTGCCACATCTACTACATGATCAAACAACTCATCGGTGTTTGCCTGATTTTCCAGTTTTACCGGAATCACACCCCAGGAAAGATTCAGATGACGGCACACATATTCATTTGGACTTCCTGCAATAATCGGACAGCTTGGGCGATATTTGGATACCATTCTGGCAGTTCCGCCTGATTTTGTCACAGTCAGAATCGCTGCTGCATTTAAATCCAGGGCTGTGGTACAAGTCGCATGGGAAATTGCATTGGTAATATTTCCCTTCACATCATATCGTTTTGCCTCAAATCTTCCCTTATAGTCAATATCTTTCTCTGTGCGAACAGTGATTTTTACCATAGTTTTCAGTGCTTCCACCGGATATAAACCTGCTGCTGTCTCTCCGGAAAGCATGATGGCGCTGGTTCCATCATAAATGGCATTGGCAACATCCGTTGCTTCTGCTCTTGTTGGTCTTGGATTTTTCATCATGGAATCCAGCATCTGTGTAGCGGTAATTACCTGTTTTCCGGCATTTCTTGCCTTTTTAATCAATTCCTTCTGAATGACAGGAACATCTTCCAGAGCAATTTCAACACCCATATCGCCTCTGGCTATCATAATACCGTCTGCTACCCTGATAATTTCTTCAATATTGTTGACACCCTGCATATTTTCAATTTTTGCAATGATGTTCATGGTTTTGCATTTCTTCTCCTGGAAAATCTTTCTGATTTCCAAAATATCTTCTGCAGAACGTGTGAAGGATGCAGCGACAAAATCAAAGCCATGCTCAATACCAAATACAATATCATCATAATCTTTCTGGCTGATAAACGGCATGGTTAAATCCACTCCTGGCACATTCACACCTTTGTGGTTTGATATGAAACCTTCATTTAATACTTTACACATAATATCCGTGTCAGTAATATTCTGAATTTCCAATTCCACCAGTCCATCATCAATCAAAATATGATTTCCTCTTTTTACATCATTAATCAGATTCTTATAGGTGATAGATACCTGATGTTCATCTCCCTCCACTTCTCTTGTTGTAAGAGTGAAGAGCTGTCCCTGTTCCAGATGTACTTTCTGATTCTTGAAATCACCAATACGAATTTCAGGACCTTTGGTATCTAAAAGGGTAGCAATGGGCAAATCCAGTTCTTGTCTCAACTTCTTTATTTTTTCTAAATTTTTCAAATGACCGTTATAATCTCCATGGGAAAAATTAAATCTTGCCACATTCATGCCTTCTAACATTAACTGTTTCATTACATGAATATCTTCCGTTGATGGTCCAAGTGTACAAATAATTTTTGTTTTTCTCATTTTTTTCTATTGCAAAAACATCACCTGTTATGCCTTTGCCTTCCTTTCGTTTATTTATTTTTTACCACAACACCAATACTTTATATACGAATTTCCCCATGTCTTTCATAGGTTGTACATTCTTCAATCTGATTGTTTTCCCCTACAAAAACCACCTTCGGATCATGCATCTGCACTTCCTCCGGCGTCATGCTGCAATATGCCATAATAATAACATGATCTCCCGGCTGCACCAGTCTTGCAGCCGCCCCATTTAAACAAACGGTTCCACTGCCTCTTTCTCCGGCAATGGTATATGTTTCCAACCGATTTCCATTTTCAATGTCAACCACCTGAACCATTTCGTACTCATAGATACCTGCTGCTTCCATTAATACAGGGTCAATGGTAATACTTCCCACATAATGGAGCTCTGCCTGAGTCACAACGGCCCGGTGTATTTTTCCTTTTAACATGGTAACTGTCATCTTATGTTCCTCCTGATTTCTATAAGGTCATGATAAAATTATCAATCAGACGGGTTTTCCCAATATATACCGCAACTGCCGTCAAAAACTCACCTTGTAATTCTGTGATGTTTTCGAAAGTTTTAAAGTTGACAATTTCCACATAATCAATGTTTGCCAGCGGCATGGTTTCAATCTTCTCACGGATGGCTTTCTTCACCGTTTCCGCATTTCTCTCACCCTGCCGGATTAATTCCTGTCCTTCTTTCAGGGCCTGACTTAAAATGACTGCCTGTTTTCTTTCTTCTTCCTTCAGATAAGTATTTCTGGAGCTCTTTGCCAGCCCATCTTCCTCGCGAATAATCGGACAGCCAACAATTTCAATATCAAAATTCAAATCTTCCACCATATGACGAATCACTGCCAGCTGCTGTGCATCCTTCTGTCCAAAGTATGCCCGATCCGGAGTTACAATATGAAATAACTTTGATACAACAGTACATACTCCACTGAAATGAATCGGTCTTGTCTTTCCGCAGAGTACCTGAGTGAGGGTTCTCATATCCACAAACGTAGAATATCCCTCATGATACATTTCGGATGGTTCCGGATGAAAAATAAGGGATGCTCCTGCTGCCTCGCACAGCGCTGCGTCTCTCTCCAAATCTCTTGGATAACTTTCCAAATCCTCATTTGGTGCAAACTGCGTTGGATTGACAAATACACTTACTACTACACGGTCATTATCTCTCACCGCCGCGTCAATCAGACTCTTATGTCCTTCATGAAGATATCCCATCGTCGGAACAAGGCCAACACTCAGACCTTCTTTTCTCCATGCTTTTACCTGTCTTCTAACTTCTTCTACTGTATTTACAATCTGCATGTTGTTTTCCTCATTTCTTTCTTATTAATACAATTTATCAATCACATCATCTGAAATAGCATATTCATGCTCCTTTGCAGGAAAGCTTCCCTGCCGGACTTCTTCCATATAACTTTGAAATGCCTCTTTCATAATTTCACCTGCATTGGCATATCTCTTCACAAATTTCGGAGTAAAATCTGAAAACATACCAAGTAAATCCTGGTATACCAGAATCTGTCCGTCACATTCCTTTCCTGCTCCGATTCCAATAGTCGGAATACGAAGTTCCTTTGTGATAAGTTCTGCCAGTTTCATCGGTACACATTCCAAAACTATAGCAAATGCTCCTGCTGCTTCCACAGCTTTTGCATCTTCCAACAATTTCTTTGCTGCGTCCTCTGTCTTTCCCTGAACCTTAAAGCCGCCAAAGGCATTGATGGACTGAGGCGTCAGTCCCAGATGCCCCATAACCGGTATGCCTGCCGCCGTAATTGCTTCAATCTGCGGACAAACGCTTTTTCCGCCTTCCAGCTTAACAGCTCCTGCACGTCCTTCTTTCATCAAACGACCTGCATTGACCAATGCGTCATAAACAGAAGTCTGATAAGACATAAAAGGCATATCCACAACTACCAGTGCATTCTTTGCACCTCTTGCCACTGCTGCTCCGTGATGAATCATATCTTCCATCGTAACGGAAATCGTATCTTCGTAACCAAGCACCACATTACCCAGGGAATCCCCCACAAGAATTCCCTCGATGCCAGCTTCATCCATCAATTTTGCAGTGGAATAGTCATACGCCGTGAGCATAGAAATCTTTCTTCCCTGATCCTTTGCCTGTTGAAATGATACTACAGAATTTTTTCCTGACATAATGTAATTGTCCTCCTAAGATTATTTCGAGGAAATTTTCAAAACAACAGATTGCCACAGTGCCATATTCATGGCAGAAAGTCGCCTCCTCGTAGACGCTTTCTCTCACTGCCGCAATGCTGTAACTTCTCTATCACAGATACACGTTCCTGCCGGACTCATGTTCCTTTATGCTTTCTAAAGCTGTGTTTCCACAAAAATATCATAAATTGCTTTGATTGCCTTTTCAAAATCATTGTTTTTCACACCGATAATAATATTCAGCTCACTGGAACCCTGATCAATCATTTTAACATTGACGCGTGCATGGGCCAGAGCGGAAAAGATCCGTCCGGCAGTTCCCCGGGTCGCTTTCATACCACGGCCAACCACAGCGATCAGTG
>CALWLV010000207.1 GCA_944381595.1 uncultured Roseburia sp. | reverse complement strand
GTGATGTTTTTCAGTACGGTCGCCTGCCCGTACCGCTTTGTAACTGATTTCAGTTCTATCATGCGGCCATTCCTCCTAAACAGCATTGCAATATCTATTGCTTTTCGCAATATCTTTTGCTAAAATGGATTATAAACCTTTGTGTAACACAAAGGTCAATAGGAGAAAATAAAAATGAAGAAATATTTTTCAATTGGAGAAGCTGCAAAGGCTGCCCATACAACGAGCGAAACGCTGCGACATTATGACCGTATCGGACTGGTGAAGCCAAGTAAAAAAGACGAATGGACGAATTACCGCTATTATACCGAACAGGATATTGTTCGGTTGAATACGGTACGGGCTTTGCAGCTTATGGACTTGCCTTTGCAAGAGATAAAAAAGGTTTTAGAATATAACGATCTTGAAAAAATTGTAGACTTTTTAGCACAAGCAGAAAAAAAGGCTGATGAAAAAATAGCTGCACTCCAGTATAGTAAATCAAAAATCCAGTTAGCAAAAGCGGACTATGAAAGAAAATTGCAGGGACAACAAAAGTTCAATCGTACTTTTCTCAAAGACTATCCGGAACGTGTTATTTTGCTATCCGACACTTTAGAAGTTCCAACGCTTGATAATCTTTGGAATTATCTCAGTCATTTCTACGATAAAGTTACTCCCGCCTTAAAAGAGCAGTTTTCCTTTGAAGATTTAGCCGGTATCTACACCGAAAATGGAATCACAAGGCTCTTTGCTGTCTGTATTCGTTATGTGAATATAGACGGATTAAAGGGATTGCCAAAAGGAAAATACCTATGCGCTAACTGCACGGAAGAACATAGAGAACAAACGTTGCGGGAGTTACTACACATAGCCCAAACAAAATATGGCGTAGAGCCCAAATTTACGGTACAACTCATTGTTATATCAGGTATTTTGCAATGGAATTATGAAGTACAGGTTTATGTGGACAAATAAAATAGCTGAAAACAGAAATCTTTCTTCCTTATCTCAGGCTGTTGTTTCTCTTATTTCTGTTCATCAGCAGGCAAACCAACATGATGGCCGGGAATACAGTTGCCGCTAAAATACCGGCTTTCATATTTCCGTGAAACGTTTCAGATACAACCCCAACGAGTGTGGGACCGGAAGAACATCCCAAGTCTCCTGCCAGTGCAAGCAGGGCAAACATGGCGGTTCCACCGGTACGAAGTGCATAGGATGCTTTGCTAAAAGTGCCGGGCCACATAATGCCTACGGAAAAACCACATACCGCACAGCCCACCAGACTGAATACAGGAAAAGGCGATAAGGATGTAATCAGGTAAGCACAAACGCAGAGTATTGCACTGCCGGTCATAAATTTGTCAATATTAATTTTATCTCCGTACTTGCCATAAAAGGCACGTGCGCTTCCCATAAGAATAGCAAAAGCTAATGGCCCGGCTAAATCACCGATTGTTTTGGAGACGCCAAGCCCCATTTCCGCAAACGCAGATGCCCATTGGCTGACTGCCTGTTCAGAAGCACCCGAGCAAATCATCATAATCATAAGAACCCAAAAAATCTTACTTTTGAACAATTCACGAAGCGTCATACCTTTTTCACCGTCTGCAATCAGTGGTGCAATCGGTGTATGTAAGAAAACAACGCAGTTAATGATTGGGATAATTGCCCAGGCACAGGAAAGCAAATGCCAATGTTCTGTACCAAAAATAGTAAAAAACACTGTAGATATAAGCACAACTCCTACATGGCCCCAACAATAAAAGGAGTGCAGAAGGCTCATGGCCGTTTCCTTGTTATCAGTAGGACAACTTTCCACGATAGGGCTCACGAGAACTTCAATGATTCCTCCTCCAATGGCATATAGGATGACCGCAAGAAGGATTCCCGTAAAGGGAGATATGACTTCAGGCAGGATTGCCAACAAAATCAAACCAGAAGCAGAAAAAAGATGTGCTATTATAATAGAGGTTCGATACCCAATTTTATCTACAAAAACAGTAGCCACCAAGTCTACAAGTAGCTGTATACAAAAATTGATTGTAACAAGAAGCGTAATCTGCGAAAGTGGTATCTGATATGTACTTTGAAAGGTAACAAAAAGAAGGGGTACAAAATTATTTATGATTGCCTGAACAATATAGCCTACAAAGCAGGCAAAAATTGTGGTTTTATAAGTTGGTTTCATAAGTTCCTCCCTTATCGTCTCTATCCGTTCACTCATTTTGAATCACAAACATATATCGTCCGTCCACATATTCAAATCCGTTTTTACTATAATATTCCTTCAATCCTTCATTTTCTGCAATCAATATGATGTATAAATAATCCTTATATTTTTCTTTGATTTTTTCTAACAAAGTCCGTCCAATTCCTTTTCCCTGATACAGAGGATTCACACATAAATAGTGCACATATGCGGTTAATTCGCTATCATCAATCGCATTTATCAATCCTACTAACTGTTTATCATCCCATGCAGTAAATACTGTTTCACAGTGATCCAGAGCCTTTTTCAATCGCTCCGGATAATTGGCTGACAGCCAGTTAACAGATTGAAATAGCTGCTGTAAATCATCTTTTGTATATTCTCTTGTATCTGTATATGTAATAGTCATTTTATCTTTCCTCACCTTATTTATACCACTGTTCCTGTGCCGCCCAAAGTCTCTGATATTCACCAGTTTCTCTTAACAGTTGCTCATGGGTTCCACATTGCACAACTTCTCCATCTTTCATAACAAAAACTCTGTCTGCAAGTTTTACTGAACCTAATCTGTGCGTTACAATAATGGCAGTTTTATCTTTTGAAATCTCAGCAAATTTATTGTAAATCCTTGTTTCTTCATATGGGTCAATTGCTGCAGTCGGTTCATCTAACAAAATGAAACCATGTGTTTTGAAAAATGCCCTTGCAATAGCAATTCTCTGCCACTGACCACCGGATAAATCAACTCCATCAAACTCCCTTGAAAGCATCGTGTCCCACTTTTCAGGATAATTCTCAGAATCGCAATCTACTCCGGCTACTTTACAAATCCTCTCCAACTCGTTTTCTTTCGGATTTTTCTTACTGTCGCTGATGCTGATATTTTCTTTTAAAGTCATTTGATATCGCTGATATTTCTGAAATACTGCTGATATATTTTTGAAGAGAGAATGATAGGAAATATCATTGATATTTTTATCCCCATAAAAAACAGTTCCATTGGAAGGTTTATATAATCCTGTAATAAGCCTGATCAGAGTGGACTTTCCGGAACCATTTTCGCCAACAATGGCCACAGTTTCCCCGGCATTGATTGAAATACTGACATCTTTCACTGCATATTCCTCCGCTTTTGGATATGAATAGCTGACATTCTCTAATCTAATATCACATTGTTCGGGCATTTCCACCTGTTCTCCCTGTCTTTCCGGCAATTTCAAAAACCTCATATAATTAGACACCATTGGGAGATTTCTGGAAAGGTTTCCTATCTGGAACTCAATAAGTTCATTCATAAGATTATATAAAGCACCAATGGAAGACAGAACCGCCGCAAATGCTCCGATGGAAATTTCTCTGTTCATAACTGCATGAAATGCAAGCAAAATCACTCCACAGTATCCTGCTACACCAATCAGTGTCGTAACGATGGAAATAACACCGTTTTTTGCATCCGACTTTATCTGTATACTTTGAAGTAAATCTAAAGTTTCTATATACTTTCTTTTGAAATAGGAAAATGCTCCCAACAGTCTTGTTTCTTTGTAATATTCTCTGTCTGTAATACATCTTTCATAGTAATCCAATTCTCTTCTGGCAGGTGCTGCCTTATCTTCTGCTTTATCAAATATCTTCATTCGGACAAACTGTGAAATTACATTTGGAATAAACACAAACACGATTGCAAGTACAAGTATGGGTTTTAATCCAAACAAATACCAGGCCATAAAAATAAAATAAGAAGCATAAAATGTGATACTTATCTCAATGACCATCAAAATACTCATTGCACCACTGATTCCGTTCATTGCTTTATTGATGTCATCCAGTTTATCTGTATCTTCAAACACCTCCGGTGATAATTTACTAATCTTTCGGTATGCATCTTTTCGTAAATATCCTGCAACTTTCGTCCACATAATTCCCGGCATATAGTTGGCAACCGCATTCAGAAGTCTGTTTATCAGATGAACAGCTCCAAGCATCAACAAAAAAAGTAATGCCACCGATATTGTTGTTTCCCCTTTAGAAAAAGCCGTAGCCGTATCAAGAAATGACTGTGTTGCTAAAGTAATTACACCAAATGATATACCATGAGCAATATCTATTACGATTTTGAGTATTGTATTTACTGGTGCAATTTTTATGTAATATGAGGCAATATGATTTAAAATCGCCGAAATCCTTACTTTTTCTTTTTTCTTCTTTTCTTTATTCATATTGATACCAGCTCCTCTGACTTGCAAACATTTCTTCATAAATCCCCCTTAACTTTATCAACTCTTCATGACTACCCTGTTCTGCAACTTTTCCATCTTCTACCACTATAATCTCATCGGCCAGTTTTGCTGCCCCAAGTCTGTGAGTGATAAATATCGTAGTCTTTCCTTTACTGATTTCTCCAAAGATCTTATATATTTTACTTTCTGCAACCGGATCAAGTGCGGCAGTAGGTTCATCAAGAATTTGTACCTTCGCCTTATTATATAAGGCTCTGATAATTGCAAGACGCTGCCACTGTCCTCCCGAGAGATCGACTCCATCCTCTTTGATTTTTCCCAGATATGTATTCATTCCATCTTTCAGTTCCTCCACAGCTTCCTTCATTTCAAGTTTTTCTATCAGCTGCTCTATTTTAACATCTGAAAGATCTTCTCTATCAAAATCTTTTACATTTCCAATGACAATATTATCTCGAAAAGATATATAATACTTAGCGAAATCCTGATACACCACCGAAAACATACTTTTCAATTCTGCTAACGAATATTCTCTCAATTCTTTATCATTGATAAATATCTTTCCATCATAATTATCATACATTCCCGTCAGTAACTTAGTAACCGTAGTCTTTCCCGCACCATTGATTCCCACTATAGCATAATGTTTATTCTTATGAATTTCAGTAGTAAAATTCTTTAAAATATACTTATCTGTATTCGGATACATAAATGTCACATTTTCAAATCTTATACTTTCAATATCATCTTTAAGCTCTGCAGGCATTGATAATGCATCCTTTTCTTCTTCCAAATTCATGACTTTTGTCAAATCTTTCAGATATTCCCTGTTATTTGTAAACTGACTTGTCACATATGGAAGTCTCCAGGATATTTGACTTACCATACTCATCGTCCCCTCAACCATACCGATAAACAACCCCAAGGTTACTGCCCCCGTCTCCAATGGGATAAGCAATATTCCAATAATAATCATTGCTATTATCAATGTAACTAAACTTCCCAGTCTGCCTATGATGTAATATTTCAAATCAACCTTAAGTGATATTTTTCGACTTGTCTCATATTTTTCATGCCAGTTTTCACCTAACATATCACTATAAGAAAACATCGTCCTCTCTTCTACATTTTCTCTGTCAGAAAGAACTTTTTCAAGATACCTTGCTCTTCTGTTGTATTTTTCAGCTTCTTTATTTGCCTCATATACATGTTCGCCGCCTTTGGCTGCAATCATGACAAATGGTATAATAACAATGGTAATTGCAAGAGCTGCCCACCAGGCCTGCGTCATAAGAATGAGCAGAATAGAACCTGCATTTATGAATAATTCTGCAATATCAAACATCACATTCATTCCGGTGGCAATCTTTTGCAATGCATCCCCACAAGTCCGGTTAATTAAATCCCATGTTTCATTATCCTCGACATATTCATATTTTAACTTTGCTCTCTTATCTATTAGTTCCGCTCTGAAATATCTGAATATTTTCATATCATAACGCACATTGATAAAGTTAACTATGATGGTTGTCCTCATATAATCATATAAAATAATCAGGATATATAAGAGCAATGGAAGAATAATTTCTGAAAATTCTGCTTTACCTTCAAAAATATTTACTGCTTTATCAACAAAATCCGCTGTCACCAAAACGGTTAGTGCCGGTATTAAAGCTCCCACAATTCTGTTTATACCTATTATCAATGTACATCCGGGACATACTTTTAGTGGAATTCGTATAAAATCCCATATATGATATTTTTTTGCCTGTAATATGTTTTTCTCCTTCATTTCCAACTCCTTGTATACTTATCTTACTCTACACTCTTCATGGATTCTACCATATCAAGCTTCTTTAATTTGAAATGCATAAACAAATTCACCAGGAATGAAAACAAAAATGTCAGCAAGATACTGTAGCAAAAGCTCATAAATTTTATATTTCTTCCAAACATCATCAAATCCACCTCGGCTGTCAGAATCACGAATCTATGAAGAATCAGACCAAATACCACGCCAACCATGGAACCAATCAACGTCAATACAATATTTTCACGAAATACATACTGGGATACTTCTTTATCATAAAATCCCAATACTTTCAGAGTTGCCAGTTCCCTCCTTCTCTCGCTGATATTAATATTATTCAAATTATATAATACCACAAAAGCAAGCAGACCTGCCGCAATTACGATGACATAAATGACCGCATCCATACTGCGAAGCATATCTGAAATACGTTCATTTACCGTACTGAGGAAGGAAACATTCAATACTCCAGGCAGGTCCATATAGCGCGTCTGAAAGGTTTCCTCAAATGCTTCTGTATCATCTTTGTTCACAGTGAAGATTTCAGTATATGTCGGAGGTTCTCCATAGAGTTTTTCATAAACAGCCGGGGACATATATACATAATGGTAAAAGTAATTTTCTACCACATGACTGACTGTCACTTCCATTTGTTTCGAATCTCCATCTTTCAGATAAATGGTATCTCCTGCCTTCACATCTAACAGTTTTGCAAGTTTTTCTGTAATGATTACCCCTTCATCGTCCAGTTCATAAACCTCTTTTGACTTTCTATCTTGCAATGTGACAAATTGTTTGAATTTATCCAAATCGGAAACCACTACCATATAGGAACTTCTTTCCTGACCATTATAACCCACATCTATCGAAGATTCCAGTGCTTCTATCCAGTTTTCCACCTCCGAATCATCTTTGACTGCTTCCAGCACATGTTTCCGTTCTTCCTGGCTGTTTTCCATATCCAGACTAATCGTAGCAGAATAAATCCGGATTTCTCCAAACTGCTTTTCTCCAATGGCCATAATCGAATCTCTCAAACCAAAACCTACCATAAGAAGTCCCATACAGCCGCCAATTCCCAGCACTGTCATGAAAAATCTTTTCTTGTAACGGAATAGATTTCGCGCCGTAGCCTTGTTGGAAAAACTCAATCGTTTCCAAATAAAGCTTACTTTTTCCAGCAATATTCTTTTTCCCGATTTCGGTGCTTCCGGACGCATCAAGGTAGCCGGAACCGACTTCAATTCCCGATTACAGGAAAAACCTGCCGCCAACACGGTGATTCCCACCGCCAGAGCTGTGGATGAGATGGAATACCCGGCATAAACAGGTGCCTGTATGACCGGAAGATTATTATACAAGATGCCATACGCTTTGATGATAATAACCGGAAGTACCAGTTGTCCTCCGATAAATCCAATGACGCTGCCAACAAGACTTGCAAAAAGTGCATAAAACAGGTATTTTGCCGCAATCGCCGCCTTACTGTATCCCAGTGCCTTCAAAGTTCCAATCTGAGTTCTGTTTTCCTCCACCATACGGGTCATGGTGGTGAGACAAATCAGTGCAGCCACAAGAAAGAAAATGGCTGGGAAGACTTTTCCAATTGCCTCAATTCGCTGAGAATCCTGTTCATATTCCACATAAGTTTGTATGGAATCTCTGCCAAGAATATACCAGGTAGGAATTTCCAGTTCGTCCAGTTCTTTCTGACCTTCTGCAATCTGTTCCTCTCCTTCACTGATTTCATCCTGAGCCGTCAGGGATTCCTGATCAAATTCTTCTTTTGCCTTCTGCAGCTCCTGTTCCTGTGTCTCCAGCGTTTCTCTGGCTGTGGCAATCTGCTGTTCTCCCTCTTCTATCGTTTCCATGGACGCAGCCAACTGAGATTCTCCTTCCGTAATCTGCTTGCCCTCAGATTCCAAAAGTTGTCTGGCAGATTCCAGCTGCTGTTCTCCCTGTATCAGCTGCTGCTCACCGACGGCAAGCTGCTGACGTGCTTCTTCCAGCTGTTTTCTGCCTTCGTTTAACTGTTCTCTTGTAAGAAGAATTTCTGCCTTGCTCTGCTCCAGCTGTATTTTCTTTTGCTCCAGTTCCGTTTTGGCTTCCAGAAGAAGTTCCTTCCCCTCCTCCATGCTCTGCCTGGACTGAGCAAGCAGCTGCTCTTGTCCGGCAATCTGTTCCTCTCCTTTTCTCAGTTCCTCCACTGCTGTGTCATATCTTTGGATCTCCTGCTGAATCTGATGAATGTTCTTCTGAAGAGCATCATGCCTGTCTTGTAAACTGGTGATAAGCTCATTGATATCCGCTATGTTTCCCTGTGCTTCCTTTATCTTATTTTCCAGTTCCTTAATATACGATTCTTCTGCATCAGGATTCTGTAATGCTTCCTCATATTCTTTCTGAAATTGTTCCAGTTTCTGCTCATATCCCCCAAGCGTCTCATAATGCCCATCCAGTTCCGTTTGCATCTGATTCAGTTGTTCCTGCATAACAGGAAGCTTCTGGCGATAATCTTCCACCTGTTCTGCCATGGCTTCCAACTGTCTGCGAGTCTCCTCCAACTTCTGTTTGCCCTCAGCCAGTTCCTGCTCTCCCTGTTGAATGTTTTGCTCTCCCAGAAGTATTTCCTGCTCTTTTATCTGAATCTGCTGTTCTGCTGCCCGGATTTGCTCCTCTCCTGCCTCAATCTGCTGTTCTCCTTCTTCCAACTGAGTCAAGCCTGTCTGCAGTTTTTGTTCCTGTGCTGCCAGTTCCTGTTTTCCTGCCTCCAATTCTGCTTTTTTCTGGTTCAGCACAGCAGCCTGATTCTCCAGTTCTTTTCTGGCATCGGCTAATTGAACTTTTCCTTCTTCCAGTCTGGCACGTTCCGATTCCAGTGTATTTTTTCCATTTTCCAGTTCCTCTTCCTTCTCCTGCAGTTGATTCTTTCCTTCTTCCAGCTGTGCTTCTCCGTCCTCCAGCTGTATTCTGGCATCTTCCAGTTCCTGTTTTCCATCTGCAATTTCCTGCTTCGCCTGATCTATTTCTTCCTGACTATCTGCCTTTATGTCAGCATACCGTATTTCACATTGTTCCTCGGAAATTTCCTCAATTCGATTCTTTACCGTTTCTACCACATTCTCATAGGCATCACCATAACACAGCTCTTCCTCTGCCTTCTCCACAGACAGATAAATCTCCGTATATGCCTCCGAAGAAAAACTCTCGGAAGGAATCACACCGAAACCTCCCACTGTTCCGTCTCCGATGGTGCTGGTTCCCCGGTCAAGGCTCAGATAAAAAGGACTGGTTCCTGCACCCACAATCGTAAACTGTGATACTGAGAGCATCTCGCTGATATCTGTTCCTTCCTCTCCGGAGAAAACTTCTATGGTATCTCCCACTTTATAATCATACTCTTTTAGAAAATCCTGATCTACAAAAATTTCATCTGCTTTTTCCGGCAGCCTGCCTTCCTTTACATCTACCTGATTCAACTCCTTCGTCAACGTCATCAGATGAAGTACTGGCTGTGAATCTTCCATACGGCAAAGCACATCCATACTATAAGATGGTTCCACCGTTTTGACACCCGGAATCTTTTCCAATTCACTCACATCATCATCCGTCAGACCCAGTGTACCCAGTACACGGATATCCATCAAATTCGCATCGTCATAATAAATGTCCGCCGATAATTCCATATCCGGACTGGTAGCCCGAATACCGGAAAAAAATGCCACCCCCAGAACCACAATGACCAATATGGACAAAAAACGATTGCGGCTCTTTTTCACCTCTCGAAAAAAATCTTTGATTAAAACATGTTTTTTCTTCATAACATCACCACTCTATTTGTTCTACAGAAACCGGATGTTCATTGACTACAGAAGATTTTACCTGCCCGTTTTTTATCTTTATTACCCTGTCTGCCATAGGGGTTATGGCTGTATTATGGGTAATGACAATGACGGTCATTCCCTTTTCATGACATGTATCCTGCAATAATTTCAAAATAGCTTTTCCTGTCAGATAATCCAATGCTCCTGTGGGCTCGTCACACAACAAAAGTTTGGGATTTTTGGCCAATGCCCTGGCGATTGCCACCCTCTGCTGTTCACCTCCGGACAATTGTGCAGGGAAATTCATCTTACGCTCTCTCAGTCCAACGTCTTCCAGAACGGTCTCCGCATCCAGGGGATTCTTGCAAATCTGCGTTGCCAGCTCCACATTTTCCAACGCGGTAAGATTCTGTACCAGATTGTAAAACTGAAAAACAAAACCGATTTCATCTCTTCTGTAAGCTGTCAACTGCCGGCTTCCATAACTGCTGATATCCTTCCCGTCCACAAGAACAGTACCGCTGTCACAAGTATCCATTCCTCCCAAAATATTCAGCACCGTGGTTTTCCCGGCTCCACTTGGACCAACCACAACTGCAAATTCTCCCTTTTCAATGGAAAAAGTGATTCCGTCTGCCGCACGAATTTCCACTTCTCCCATATGATAAATCTTTGTCACATCTTTCATCGTCACAATTTCACTCATACAGGATACCTTCACAACTGTAAAAACAGTTGCCCTTTCCATTCATATTTTCGTTGTTTTCGCATAAATTATGTAATAAATATACTCTAAATTCGTTAATTTGTCAAACAAAACGCCTGTATAGAACAAAATTCTACACAGGCGAAAAATCTACGACATTCGATATACCGTATTTCCCTCTTTTATTGTTTCTAAAACCCGAATGTCTTTGATATCCATTGGATTTACCTGGAACGGATTTTTATCTAATATTACCATATCTGCCAGCTTTCCTGCTTCCAGCGTTCCTTTCTGATTTTCCTCATGATATTCATAAGCCCCATGAATGGTAACGCCTTTTAATGCATCATAAACAGAGATGCATTGATTCTGCCCGATTGCCTGCCCTTTTCTGGTAATCCGATTGACAGCACACCAGACAGAATGCAGCATATCCGGCTTTGTAACAGGGGCGTCCTGATGAAAATTATATATCAGTCCCCGATCTAACGCTGCCTTTGCCGGACTGATGTGAGCTCCTCTCACCGGACCGAGATTTTTCAAATGAATATCTCCCCAGTAGTAAGTGTGACCAATAAAAAATGAGGGAATCATCTTCAATCTGACCATTTCGTCTAACTGATCATCCCGGATGGTCTGACAGTGAATCATGACAGGTCTTAAATCCATATCTGAATGTTCCACGGTTTGCAATGCTTTTCTATAACTTTCAATAAACTGCCCGGAAGCTGCGTCTCCATTACAATGAGCCAGAATCTGATATTTTCCCTTTACCGCCGAAAGCACGGCATGATACACATACTCGTCATCATGAGTGGGATAACCACAGTATGTCTCTTCTCCCTCATAGGGTTTAGAAAGCCATGCGGATTTTCCCTGGGGCGAACCATCTAAGATGATTTTTGCCCCGCCGATTTTCAGTCTGTTTTTATATGTTTGATAATAATCCGAATAATCTGCCACAGCCTGTTCAAAATCATCTGTCAAAATATAGGCAACCACATCCAGTTTTAATTCTCCCCCTGCCGCATAACCGGCAAGTTCCTGTACTGCATTTCCCATAGCAGCACCTTCCTGCGCTGTAGTAATTCCATATTTAAAATAGATTTCCTGTGCTTCTGCCATTTGCTTTGC
>CALWLV010000206.1 GCA_944381595.1 uncultured Roseburia sp. | reverse complement strand
GTCTTCCCTCAATCATATCATAATTAGATGTTACAATCTTCTCATTATCAGACAGTTCAGACCATACATCCATTCCGTTATTCATTCCGGAAGAATAGCTGCTTAACAGAGAAGCTCCCTGGCTGTCATCGGTACCCATCAAACCTCCCATACCGATTTCATTAAATACCTGACTTGGATTGACCTGATACACGCCATTGGAAGTATCTGCATTATAAATATTTAATCTTGTGGAATAGCTATAGGTAATATCCATAGCCAAATCTTTTACTCCACTCTTCTCATCTTCCAAAAACTCTTTGAACGCAGTAAGATTATTGGTCTTTGTTTCTTCCATAAAGGATTCTAACAGTTGATTCATAATGTTATTGGAATACACACGTCTTGGATCCTTCTCTGTTCCTCCTTCATCTTCCGGTGCATTCATTCCCATCATCAATGACATCATGCTGGACATATCCATGGTTGTTTCCTGAATACTGATTGGATAACTGGACAATACTTCTTCTTCTGTCTTATCGATATAATTCTGTACACCATTGGACAAGGCCAGAATCAATGCAATTCCGATAATACCAATGGAACCTGCAAAGGCTGTCAGCACGGTTCTTCCCTTCTTGGTCATCAGATTATTTAAGCTCAGGGAAAGAGCGGTAAAGAAAGACATGGAAGCTTTCTTCTTCACAACCGTACTCTTTTTCTTCGTTTTTTTCTCTCCCGCTTCGTATGGGTTGGAATCATCCACCACTCTCCCATCCAGGAGCCGGATAATACGGGATGAATATTTTTCTGCCAATTCCGGATTATGGGTAACCATGATAATCAATTTATCTTTGGAAATATTTTTCAAAATTTCCATAATCTGGACGCTTGTCTCGGTATCCAGCGCACCGGTGGGCTCGTCTGCCAGAATAATATCCGGATCATTAACCAACGCTCTTGCAATGGCAACCCTCTGCATCTGTCCGCCAGACATCTGATTGGGACGTTTGTGAATCTGGTCCCCCAGTCCCACCTTATTCAACGCCTCAATGGCTCTCTCTCTTCTCTCCTTCTTGGATACACCGGACAGAGTCAATGCCAGTTCCACATTAGCCAAAACCGACTGATGAGGAATTAGATTGTAACTTTGAAATACAAAACCAATGCTATGGTTTCGATACGTATCCCAATCCTTATCCTTAAACTGTTTGGTTGATTTTCCATTGATAATCAAATCACCACTGGTATAATGGTCCAATCCTCCAATGATATTCAATGTGGTCGTCTTACCACATCCGGACTGTCCCAAAATGGATACAAATTCATTTTCCCTGAAATCAATGCTAATTCCCTTCAGAGCCTGAACTTTCGTATCCCCGGAAATATATTCCTTGACGATATTTTTCAAACTAAGCATGGATAATCTTCCTCTCTTTAAAAATTATTAACATTGTTATCTATTTTATAGCAAATTCTTTTCTATTCGTCAATAAAATAAATCTAAACAAAAAATAAAAAAGTGTCTACTGACACTTTTTCATTTTTCTCTTATATTCCCATAAAACAATTTTTTCCAAATACCGTTTGAATACAATCTGGATTTCCTCTTTCGGATGAATTGGTTTCACCAGAATGGTATGCATATCGGCACAATTTGCTCCCCATACATCCGTAAATAACTGATCGCCTACGAAAAGGGAGTTCTTTTCATTGGTTCCCATCATTTCCATGGCTTTCTTATAATTCTTTCCCGCCGGCTTATGGGCATCATAGATATAAGGAGAATGAACTGCCTCTGCGAAAGGCTTCACCCTTGTTTCCTTATTATTGGAAATCAGACAGGTCTGAAATCCTATGGTTCTCAACCTTTCAAATAATTTCCTGGCTCTTTCATCTGCCGGTGCACCATGGGGCACCAGTGTGTTATCAATATCAAAGAGAACGCCTCTGTATCCTCTGCGGTACAGGGATTCAAATTCAATCTCATAAGTGCTGTCTACATATTCTTTGGGATAAAATATTCCAAACATCATTCTTCCTCTCTGTTTCCTATTTTAGTAATTTCTTCAATTCATCCATGAAGGTATTGACATCTTTGAACTCCCGATAAACAGATGCAAATCTGACATAGGCAACAGAATCATAATCTTTTAACCTGTTCATCACGATTTCACCAATTAACTGAGATGAAACTTCTCTGTTCTCTTCTTTTGCAAATATCTCATTCTCAATCTCATCTACCATCTTCTGAATCTGCTCATAAGGTACCGAACGCTTATGACAGGCACGAACGATAGCAGATTCTATCTTTTCCCGTTCGTACGGCTCTCTGCTGTTATCCTTCTTTATGACAATGAGCGGGAGGGTCTCGATTTTCTCATACGTTGTAAATCTCTTTCCGCATACATCGCACTGTCTTCTTCTCCTGATAGAATTGCTTTCCTCCAATGGTCTGGAATCGATGACCCTGGTGTTTTCTTTATTGCAGTAAGGACATCTCACTATTTTTTCCTCCATGTATCTTCTTTTCTGTTATTTTAACGTATTTTTTTACTTTGTCAACCCTTGCAGACTGCTTTTTCATCCACTTCCACCAGAACAATATCCGGTCCAATCTGACGAATACACCGGAATGGAATGATATATTCTTCTTCTTTTCCAAATAATCCAAAGCATTTACTCTGTCCCGGAATAATGACCGCACAAATCTGACCACATTTTTCGTCAAACTCAATGTCCTCAATACATCCTAGTCTCCTGCAAGTACACTCATTAATCACTTCTTTAAAACGTAGTTCCGATAATCGTATCATATCTTTGCCTGTACTTCTTTTTTTCATATATATGTCTTGGCGTACCTTTTCATGCCAGATAATTCCTCATACTGCGCAGGGCATTTTTCTCCAGTCTGCTGACCTGCGCCTGACTGATATCCATTTCCCTGGCCACCTCTATCTGTGTGCGACCTTTAAAAAAACGAAGGTCTACTATCTGTTGTTCTCTCTGAGACAGCTTTTTGATTGCCTCATTTAAAGAAATTTCCTCAATCCATGTTTCTTCCTTATTCTTCTTATCACTAATCTGATCCATCACATACAGAGTGTCTCCGCCCTCGTTATAAACCGGCTCATAGAGGGAAACAGGACTCTGGATGGCATCTAATGCCACCACAATATCCTCTTTTTCAATGCCTATTTCCTCTGCAATCTCCTGAATGGTAGGTTCTTTCTGATGTACCTTCACATAATTTTCCTTTGTATAAATTGCCTTATATGCAATATCCCGCAGAGATCTGCTAACTCGAATCTGGGAGGAATCTCGCAGATGTCTTCTTATTTCCCCCAAAATCATGGGAACAGCATAGGTTGAAAACTTTACATTCAGACTTCTGTCAAAATTATCCAATGCCTTAATCAATCCAATGCATCCAATCTGAAATAAATCATCCACATTCTCGTTGGAGTTTGAAAACCGTTGGACAATGCTCAATACCAACCTTAAATTCCCATTGATAAATGTCTCTCTTGCCTTTTTATCTCCCTGCTCAATTTTTTCAAATAATTCTTCCTGCTCTTTGTTTGTCAATACTGGTAATTTGGATGTGTTTACACCGCATATTTCTACTTTATAACATGCCATTTTATGCCTCCGGTATCTATTTTTTCATTTTACTTTCATTCTTAAAGCATTAACTTTTCAAAAAAATTTATACTGGAAAAAAATAAATTTTTTTCTGAACACAGACAGGCCGCCACGAATACAATACAGTGTAAAACAAATTTGGAGGATTTAAAAATGAGTGATTTAACAGCAACAAACTGCGGAAACAGCTGCGGATGCGGATGTGGATGTGACGACAACAACTGCTTATTCTTAATTTTAATCTTATTATTCTGCGGAGGAAACGGAAGCGGCTTTGGTTTTGGCGGCGGAAACAGCTGCGGATGCGGCAATGGATGCGGCGGAGACAGCTGCTTTATCTTAATTCTTCTTCTGCTCTTCTGCGGCAATGGTTTTAGCGGATGCGGCAATAGCTGTGGCTGCGGATGCAACAACAACGTTAGCCTTGGCTGCTAATTAATATTCAATAAATCCAGACAGAATGACGAAAAGGAGTTCTGTCTGGACTTCTTCTTTCATAAGATAGAAACAAACCGGGAGATTAAATGTAAATGGAACTTTCTCAGGACAGACAAAACGAAATGCACCGCATGGATATGCTAAGGGCTGTGCTGCCCTATATTCCGGTATCCATGCAAAGATTCTTAAGTATTTATCTTGGATTTGAAGAATTATTTCATGCAATTCAGATTATCCGTAATGGTCCCATTCTCTACATGGATCCTCAGGATTATCAGCAAAACAAGCTTGGGAATACCGATGAGCTGGTAAAGGTATTGCGCGGGTTCTGTTCACCGAAAGAAAATGAAATGATTGATATGTTCTTTCAGATGTCCAATATGATGAATATGTATGACCAGTACAAAGATGTTTTTTCCATGTTTTCCGCCGGGGAAGGAACCCAGCAGCAAGCTTCTTCTAAATCAGCAGAACAGCCTGTATCCTCTTCCGGTATGAATCCTGCTTCCATTATGAATATGATGAATCAAATGAATCAATTCAAAGGAAGCAGCGAAATTGACGCGTTATTCAAAGACTTTCAGAAATCCCAGGAGGTATGAAACATTTGGAACTCAAAGATATTGACAAAAAGAAACTGGATTTAATCCGCTCCCTTGCTGAGCAGGCAGAACACAAAAAACCGGAAGAAATACTGCCCTTCTTTCTGGCAGTAAATACCAAAGCAAACGAAATGGGTATTACCTTTAACGACGCTGAAACAGAACTGATTCTGGAAACGTTAAAAAAGAAAATGTCATCTTCCGATATCAAAAAAATTGATATGATACGGAATTTTACCAAAATGATGGCAGAAAAATAGAAAGCAGCCGGAACCTTTCAATTCCGGCTGCTTTCTACTTATCAAAATCAATATAGGTCATCTTATCTCCATCCACCATATTAATTCCTGCTAAATTAAATTCCTCATCCATGATTTCGATGTGGTATTCAAAATGGATATTTCCCTCCTGCTTTGCCATACAAATGTAATGTCCATTTTCTTTTCCCTCAATCTCATCACAAATCTCGTCATAAACAGCCTTTCCATCCACTTCATAGGGATATCCTGCTGCCTTGATTTTTTCTTCTATGATACGATAGATTTCATCCATATACCGGTTTAAACCTCCACATCAGCGGTATAATCCACGTGATCCATGCCAAATCCAAACATCTGATAGAAATCCTGCCAGTATCCGTCAATATCAGCAAGTTCTTTTACATTGTCTGTTGTTACTTTCGCCCATGCATCCCGGATTTCTGCCTGTACATCCTCTCTCATTTCATAATCATCCATGCGAATGAGTCCCTGTGCATCTGTCACAGGAGTTTCTCCAAATAACTTATCCTTGAACAATCTTCCCATTTGTTCAATACATCCTTCATGAATGCCTTTTTCCTTCATCACTTTATAAAGAATGGCAAAATAAAGAGGTACAACAGGAATGGCACTGCTTGCCTGGGTAACCAGTCCCTTATTTACAGAAATATAAGCACTGACGCCCGCTGCCTTTAAGTCCTCATTAATTTTTCCTGCATAGCTGTGAAGGTTCTTCTTTGCCGCTCCGATAGTTCCATTATAGTAAATCGGGTAAGTCAGTTCCGGACCAATATAAGAATATGCCACTGTCACCGCATGGTCGGAAAGTACACCGGCCCTGCTTAATGCCATCATCCAGTCATACCAATCCTCTCCGCCCATAACCTTCTCTGTGGCGAAAATTTCTTCTTCTGTAGCAGGCTCAATACTTGCCTCTTTGATGGTATTATCCTTAAGGTCCAGTGACTTCTGCGTGTACACTTCTCCCGTTGTCTTTAAAACAGACTGGTAAACAGTTCCATCTGCCATGGCTCTTCTTGGTGCTGCAAGACTGTAAACAACCAGATCCACTTTTCCCATATCCTTTTGGATGGTCTCAATGACTTTCTCTTTGATTTCCCTGGAGAACGCATCTCCATTGATGGATTTTGCATACAATCCTTCTTCCTGTGCAAATTCTTCAAAAGCCCTGGTATTATAATAACCAGGTGTTGCAGTTCTCTTTCCGGATGCCTCTTTTTCAAACATTACTCCAAGGGTATCTGCATGGCCGCCAAATGCCGCTGCAATTCTGGATGCCAGTCCATATCCGGTAGATGCGCCAATCACAAGTACTTTCTTCGGGCAATGGTTTTCCCCCAGTGATTTGATATATGTAATCTGCTTTTTTACATTTTCCTTACATCCCACCGGATGTGCTGTAGTACAGATAAAACCTTTTACCTTTGGTTCTACTATCATTCCATATTCCTCCGTCTTCGTCTTCTCTTTTTTCTTTGGAAAATCTTATACCATATTTACTATCGGATCTGCTAATGGTGCTGATTCTTTCAGTTCCTGCACATAAAGTACCGGACCGTTTCCATCATACTCCTCATTATATTCATCCATAATAGAAAATACCATATCAATCCATTGTCTGTTCACCAGTTTATCTGCACCGTTATACTTACAGAACACACCCATGAAAATCAAATCTTCTGCACAACAGTTCATTGCTGGTCTTCCGGCTACAAAAGCATTTCGTGCCATACCGGATTCCCTCATAGCCATGGCTTTCACATGGAATTTTTTCCCTGCATATCTGCCCGGATTATCCCACATATCCACGAACCAGATACCAAAATCCCCCGGCTTAATTTCTACAAGTGGTGCCTTTAAATCAAATGGCAGATCTTCATCTTCCACAGGAAGATCAATCTCTCCCTCAGAATCCTCAACCACCACTTCGATGCCCGGATTGATGGACTTAATACTGCGCTTAAAACCGGTAAGGTTCTTTGTTTCAATCTGGTCACATCGATTCATAATAAGAAGCTCACTGTTTCGTATCATATCTGCAAATAATACTCTCATATTGGCAAAATAAGTCTCAAACGTAGAGCCATCTGCTGTAATTAACTGTTGCTGTATCTCCCAGTTATCCGGAAGCACAATATTCTTACAGTCCCATGTACCGTTGTATTCCACCAGAATTCGTCCCGGTTGATATTTCTCATCCAGTTCCTTCAGGGTTGTCACATTAAAATCGGTGAAATCATCCAATACTTCTATCACTACATTACGTTTCTTCAATTCCTTCTCATCATACTCTTCCTCGCCTTCTTCGCAGACGATTAAAAGTGTGGTGTCCTCAGAATAGAAATAATCCTGTGACAGAGTAAACTGAATGAACTGTGTTTTTCCGGATTCCAGAAATCCATAAATCAGGTATACCTGCTTCTTTTCTTCCATTCTATGATTCTCCTTATCCTAAGAATATTTCTTTCAATTCATCCTCAGTATATCCGGAAGCAATGACAACCACTTTACCTGTGTAATCCGGGTTACCCATCCGGATATCACACTGTCCAGGTACATAATCAAAATAAATCCACTGATCACTCTCTGCATCCTTCACAATTCCTTTGGACCGAAGAATGGTTCCCTTAGATTCTCCTTCAAACTTATCAAAGATAGCCTTTAATTTATCTTTGGTAAAGACATTACTTGTCTCGGTTCCCCAACTGGTAAACACATCGTCTGCATGATGATGGTGATGGTCATGATCATGGTCGTGATGATGCTCATGGTGGTGATCATGACAATGACATTCCTCTCCATCTTCATGGTGGCAATGTTCGTGATCGTGATCATGATGATGATGCTCATGTTCATGTTCTTCCTCTGCCTTTTTCAGCATTTCCTCCAGACTGGTAGTATGGTTCAATGCTGCAAGCAAGCTTTCCTCACTCAGTTTTTCCACCGGAGTCGTTACAATAACCGCTTTGTCATTGTGTTCTTTTACCATCTCAAGAGCTGCCTCTACTTTGCCATCTTTTGCAATATCTGTTCTGCTGAATACTATGGTAGATGCATATTCAATCTGATTTACATAGAATTCACCAAAATTCTTCAAATACATCTTACATTTATTTACATCCAGTACGGTAATACGATATCCAATTTCAAGACCAGCTTCGTCCTTTACCCCTTCCACTGCTCTCATGACATCAGATAACTTTCCTACACCCGATGGTTCAATGATGATTCTCTCCGGATGATAGGTATCCACTACTTCTTTCAATGACTTGGAAAAATCTCCTACCAGAGAACAGCAGATACAACCGGAATTCATCTCTTTGATTTCAATCCCAGCCTCCTTTAAAAATCCACCGTCAATGCCAATTTCTCCAAATTCATTTTCAATCAGAACTACATTCTGATCTTTGTATACAGTCTTTAATAATTTCTGAATTAAAGTCGTCTTGCCTGCGCCTAAAAAACCAGAAATAATGTCTACTTTTACCATTATCTTATCCTTCTTTCTTACCCAATACGTCCATTGGGCATATTTGACTATTCTTTATTTTAACACAAAGAATAGATTTGTCAATTCTTATATCCCTTTGACTTTCCCCATTTTCAAAAAGTAGAGCACTCACAATCCCCTATTTTAAAGTATTCGAACAGATTTATCTGTTGTGATTTGACTTTTGTGGGGATAAAAGCACTTATCCCTGTTTGGCTCATGG
>CALWLV010000205.1 GCA_944381595.1 uncultured Roseburia sp. | reverse complement strand
TCTTGTGTAATAATATAGGGGTTCGCATACCTATATTTTACACCAACAGCCAGACTTTTCAAAGCCTGGCTGTAATTTTTTTGCAAAGAAAAGAGGCTGCACGCTAATTACTTAGTGCGACAGCCCCATGATACCGGCATATCATTCTTTTTCAAAGTATGCCCATGTTACTGCTACACATTTACTGATTGTGAGATTGGAGGATTCCATTTGGAGATTTTACAGGGATTCCCATAAGCGATGGCGTTATCCGGAATGGATTTTGTTACAATGCTTCCTGCGCCGATTACAACATTATCCCCAATTGTAACACCAGGAAGGATGATGCTGCCACCGCCAATCCAGGTGAAACTGCCAATCTTTACCGGTGCAGTCTGCGTCTTTATCGCCGCCGTCCCATCCGGTTCCATCCAAAATCGTTCTGATCCATCTAAAGCATGGATGGCGGTATAAATTTTTACATCCGGGCCAATCACGGTATTTTCTCCGATGACAATGGACCCTGTATCCAGCAGAGTGCAATTCATATTAATGAAACTGTTATCAGCAAGATGGATATTATATCCGTAATCCACATAAATCGGTTGATTCACACGGGCATTACGCCCGAACCGGCCAAACAGTTCGGACAAAATCCGGTTACGTTCTTCGATATCTTCTGCAGACAGGCTGTTATAGATTCGCACCAGATTTTTCGCCTGATTCTGCTGTTTTCTAAGTTCCAGGTCTCGGGCATCATAACTCTGCCCGTTCTGCTTCTTTTCAAATTCGGTCATCTTGTTATCTCCTTTATCGGTTCCATTCGGATCTGTTTTACTCAATTACCAATCTGTTGAATTTGGATGGTTCCGGACATATCGGAGATATACTCGCTTCCGGAAACCGCATGACCCAGTTCATATAAGCCACCTGCGGAACCGAAATCATCATAAAACATTACCACATCGCCCCAGGGCGCATAATACGCCAGTGTTCCCTCAACAGCGTCCGCTTGAGGTGCGTTGCTGACATCCAACTCCTGTGGCGGATAAAAAATCTTTTCGTTAGTGCTGTAATTTTCCACTTCTATCGTCAAAGGTAACTGCTCGTAAAGATCTTGAGCTGCCTGGCTGTCATTTAATTCAAATACAATGGTATTCCCGTTTGCCTGCACACTAATCTGTCTCGTTTCATCGGCTGGCTGTGTCTGATTTTCATCGGAGCCACCGGATTTATCTTCCACCGCTTCAATCACGGCATTTCCTGACATGGATGCAATTTCATCAATACCGCTCAGACCAATACCAAGTCGGTGCATATCATCTCCGGAATGGAAGTCCTCATACAGCATAAAAACATCGCCCCAGGGCGCATAATAACTGAGCTCTCCCTTTTTACCGTCTTTGTAAATTTCCTCATCTGTCACACGCAACTCCTCAAGCGGATAGAACATCCACTGAGCGTCCGCAAAGTTGGATAACTCCAGCTCCAAAGGAAGTTGTGCATACAGTTCTGCAGCCGCTGTTGTATCACATAACTGAAAGGTCGCAGTATGTCCTTCTGAGGTAACGCGGATAATCATATCCGATAGTGGAAGAGCAGTCTCCGAAGCGTTCACCTGTGCTGAATGTGCTTCCGTCTGCCCGGAACTCTCCGATGGATTCTGTGTAGATTCCTCCTGCCCGGTTTGTCCACAGGCCCCCAAAACAAAAACCATCAGAAAAGAACAAACCAAACCCAAAATTCTTTTCATCGTCTTTCCTCCTTACTCTTTCCCGTCAAGCTCCAGTGTAACGGTGACGTCCCCACGTCCGAGAATTTCCCTCAGTTCTTTGGGGGTGATATTTTCTATTTTTCCAAGCCGGGTAAATTTCCAGGAATTCGGCTCATAGTAAATGACAAATGAATCTCCAAGATATAAAATCAAATCGCATGGCTTTACATGGATGTATTCGTCATTAACAGGCAGGTTCTTACCGATGGAACCAACCTTTTCCATGCCGGCATAATCATGCATATGGATGGTCAGGGGTTTTTCCCTCAGCATATCTTTCAAAGCCTCTGTAGAGGAATTCTCTACCAGAGTAGCTGTGAGAGTCCTTTCCCCGATGTGAATTTTCATTGTATTGCTCATTCTTGCATCTCCTTCCGTTTTTTGCAAAAGGTTATTTCAGCTTGTTGTACTCCTCATCGGTAACCACTTCACACCACTCGTTAGAGGTCTCTTCGCCGGGAACCTCAATTGCAATATGAGAGAACCAGCTGTCCGCCTTTGCGCCGTGCCAATGTTTGACTTCTGCCGGAATGGTAATGACAGTGCCCGGGGTGAGGCTTACAGCCTCCTTGCCCTCCTCCTGATACCAGCCTTCACCGGCCGTGCAAACCAAAATCTGACCCCCTCCACTCTTTGCGTGGTGAATATGCCAGTTGTTCCGGCATCCGGGTTCGAAGGTGACATTGGCCAGGAACACCGGGCACTTGCCTGCTTCGGTCAGGGGATTCAAATAGGAATTCCCAACAAAATACTGTGCAAAAGCTGTATTCGTCTGACCAAGTCCGAATACATTTTCCTTTTCAAACATTGCTTCATCCATGATTTTCATCGTAAGTCCCTCCTTGTTTTAGATTATGGTTCTCATTATCTCATACTTTCTTTCAAAATCTGCATAATCTCATCGTGGGATAAGATTTTGTATCCTCCGTTCATGATGAGCGTAGCATCAGCAATTCCTTTCAGCATATCCTCTGTGGCACCGAGCTCTGAGATATTCATCACAAGGCCAAGCTCCTTCATCCAGTCTTCCATGGCACGGAGCCCTTCTTCAGCCACCTGTTCATCGGTTTTACCAACAGGGTTCACATCCCACACATTTACAGCAAAGCGTTTGAACTTTTGTAGCCCGTATGGCAGGATATAACGGTAATATGGCAATGAAACCGCTGCCAGCGTCATACCGTGGGTTGCGTTGGTATAAGCGCCTACGGCCTGCCCAAGCATATGTACCATCCAGTCGGTGGACTTTCCTTTTGCTACCAGAGTATTTAGCGCCCAGGTCGCCGTCCACATAATATTGCTGCGGGCTTCATAATCCTGCGAATCCTCGTTGGCAATCCGACTGGAGTGAAGCAGAGAGCGCATCAGTCCTTCGCTGATATAATCGCTGGTATTGTCATCCTCACCGGAAAAATATTGCTCACAGATGTGATTGAAGATATCATAGATACCGGCAACCATTTGATAGTGAGGAAGCGTCAGAGTGTATTTCGGATTTAGGATTGCAAACTTTGGCATGATTTTTTCATCTGCGAAGACATGACCAATCTTCTGTTTTGTTTCCGGATTGGTAATGACAGCTCCTGCGTTCATCTCCGAACCGGTACCCACCATGGTCAGTACACAACCCACCGGCAACGTTTCGCAGTCCGGTTCCTCAAAACGCAGATAATACTTCTCCCAGGGATCTTCCTGGCAGTTAACAGAAACAGAAACTGCCTTAGCGTAGTCACAGACCGAACCGCCGCCTACAGCCAACAGAAGGTCGGCATGATGTTTCCGGGCAACTTCAATTCCTTCATACAATTTTGGCAATGTAGGATTAGGCATGACGTCTGCAATTTCGGCTACATCCTTGCCGTTGTCCTTCAAAATCTGAACGACCTCATCATAGATGCCGTTCTTTTTGATGGAACCGCCACCGTAAATCAGCACCACGTTCTTTCCGTACTTTGGCAGCTCCGTATTCAGATAGTTCAGAGAATCTTCCCCAAAATAGAGCTTCGTTGGATTGCAATAAGAAAAGTTACCAAGCATAATTAATTCCTCCTTCATCACTTTAATTTTTTTGTCATATTTATCTCAATTCTTTGCCCATCTCATAGGCTTTTCGAAGTGCCGGATGGCCTTCGATTTTGTGCTATCCTGTTACAAAATCAGTCGTAAAAATACAACTGTTCCAAACAGGCAAAGGATACTTCCAAAAATCCGGTTCATATATCGAAAGCTAAACCAGGTTGTTTTTTTCCTGATGATATCGGTGACAACAGTCAAACTTCCCCACCAAAGGTAAGTGCCAAGGAATACGCCGCAAAGGATGAGAGAAACATTTTGGCAAATCCAATGTTCTCTGTTGTTTGCTCCGCTGTACCGTCAGTGCACCAACAGCTCCCACCGGAAGACCAAACAGCAAGCCAATTAAAATACCTTTTAACAGATATTCCATGCTGTTTTTCCTCCTTTGAAAATATACGCCTTATGCACAGTCACAGGTTCTTGCCTCCTGCTTTTTCGCCTCTTCCATCACCACAATCTCACCCTTCGTACCCGGGATATCCCGGATAATCTCTCCTACAACCGGAACGATGATGCGACCGGACAGAGGGTTCTTGATGCTGATCACCGGTGTTGTAATGGTTGCCTGCACCTCAGAACGCTCAAAGGCCAAATCACAGTCAATCATTTCACAGTTAATAAGTTTGAGACCCTTGCAATAGCAAAGGGGCTGGGTTCCGATAATCTTACAGTTTTCAAAGGTGACGTTCTCGCAGTACCAGGCCAGATATTCACCTTTAATCACGCTGTCCCGAATCACGACATTTTTGGCGTGCCAGAAAGCGTCCTTGGTGTCAAACATGCAGTTTTCAAAGACGGAATCCTCGATGTACTGGAAGGAGTATTTGCCCTTCATGCGAACATTTGTAAAGTGTAGTTTTGCAGAGCGCATCATAAAGTATTCACTCTCTGCATCACAGTCCTCCATCTCGATGTCCTGCACCGACCATCCAAATTCCGGGGACACGATATCGCAACCACACATTTTCACCTTGCTACACTCCCGCAGAGCTTTAATGCCATGAAGTCTGGTATCCGTGATTTCGATGTGGTCGGAATACCACAGGGCCGCCCGACAAAGTTCCGTCATTTCCGAGCCTCTGATTTTCAGACCATGGTCATGCCAGAATGGATAACGCAAGTTGAAAAAGCTGTGTTCCACCTGCACATCCGCACTTTCCTTAAAAGCACTTTCTCCGTCAGCTGGTCCGTCAAAGGAACAGTTTTTTACCAAAATATCATTGCTGCCATAAAGGGCACGCTCTTCATCAAAAGTCTGATTCTCAATTGTCCTCATAAGAAAACCTCCATTTCACAAAGATTCATTAGACCTACTTGTTCCTTTTTCTTTATAGATTTAGTCTAGCGTTTTGTTACTAAAATAGCAAATACTTATATTTAATAAAAATCCATAGTTGAAACCTATTATTTTCTTTGCTATACTAAAAAAACAGGAGGTGATTTGTATGGAACTTCGGGTTCTTCAGTATTTTCTTGCAGTGGCCAGGGAGCAAAGTATTTCCGGTGCGGCCCAGACCCTGCATCTATCCCAGCCAACCCTTTCCACCCAGATTAAAGCCATGGAAGATGAACTTGGGAAACAACTTTTGATCCGGGGAACGCCCGGTTCCCGAAAGGTTACTCTAACCGAAGAAGGGATGATCCTGCGTAAACGGGCGGAAGAAATTCTTTCTCTGGTCAAGCGGACAGAAAACGAGATTGCTCTCTCGGATCAGACAGTGGCCGGGGATGTTTATATTGGGGCAGGTGAATCAGATGGCATTCGTCTGCTTACACAGGTAGCACAAAAAGTACAGACAGAATACCCGCATATTCATTTTCATATTTCCAGTGGAGACGGAAAAGACGTTCTGGAAAATCTGGACAAGGGGTTGATTGACTTTGGACTTATTCTGCAGGCTGTGGATATTTCCAAATATGAGATGCTTAAAATTCCTGTCAAAGAACATTGGGGCGTACTGATGCGCAGAGACTCTCCATTGGCAGAAAAGGAACAGATTGTTCCTGAGGATTTGTGGGATAAACGCCTGATTATATCACGTCAGGCATCCTCCAGTTCTCTGCTGTCCACCTGGCTGAAGCGGGATATTTCCGAGCTCAATGTGGTGGCAACCTACAACCTTCTTTATAACGGTTCCCTTATGGTAGAAGAGGGGATGGGTTACGCTCTCTGTCTGGACAACATCATCAATACCACCGGAGACAGCAAGCTTTGCTTCCGCCCGTTTTCGCCGCCTCTGGAACTTGGCGTATCCCTCGTTTGGAAAAGGTATCAGGTATTTTCCAAAGCTGCGGAAAAGTTTTTAAATGCCATGAAATCACAGTTGTATGCTTCCATTGACTAAATCGGAGATACATAAATGAAACGGAGAGAGACAGTCCAGTGAAATCCAGTTTTTTTTCAAGACCTTGGATTTCTACCGGGCTGTCTCTCTCTTTTCGCAGCTACAATATTGATGGAAATTGCTAAATTTGATTGTTTGCCTCCACAATTTCGCTCAAGCGGATATTTTCATTGTGATAACGTGCATTTGGATTCTTTTCCGGAATAACCAGCCGGATTGCATTTTGTGGGCAGTGATGGATACAAGCCATACACATCTGACAATTTTGGGGCTTTTCATAGCGTGCATGCTGGTCTTTTATCCGAATGCATCCGCCCGGACAAACCCTCGAACAGATTCCACAGCCAATGCAGGAGGCCAAAACCTTGTATGCCATTCTCTGTCCACATCCGTCACAGGCTGTATCCATCGTTTCCTGCTCTGGATATCTTTCCTGATTCCTGCAAGATGTTCTTCTACTTTTTTCTCCGGGTTGATGGCGATTTGCTCTTTCATATCAAATCCGAGAAGAAAATTGTCCACCATGAGGAGCGTGTTGATATAATCCGCTTTTTTTCCACATGATTCAAGAAATCTTGCCGCCAGTTCCGAAGCTCCGCCGTGGATGTTTCCATAGGTCAGGACAAGATACAGATATTCGGTATAAAAGGACGCATTCCTGAGAAATTCTTTCACCATATCCGGCATTTCGTGTCCGTAAACCGGACAGACAATTCCAATGCTGTCTGCTTTGAACTCTTTCGATGGTTCATGGATAACCCTGGGGATGCTGATTCTCATATCATCCAGATATTTCGCTGCATAGAGACTGTTTCCAGTTCCTGTAAAATAGAAAACCATATCTTTCCCCTTTCCGAAATACCTTTATTTCAGCTTTGCTCCATCCTTAAACGCATTGCCGACGCGTTCTCCCAGACGGTAATATCCATACGTCGCTGTATCATAAATGATTGGAAAAAATTTATCCAACGAAACCTCTCCGTTGCTGAGAATACGTTCATCCGCACTGACATTGATAATTTTGCCTGTGATTTTTCCTTCTTTTGCCTCAATCAATTCACATTCCAATGCAAGAGGAAGCTCATTGATAACTGGTGCATTTACAAATTCACTTTTTGTAACAGTAAATCCTGCTTTTTCCATTTTATCCGGTACTTTATTACCCGAAACAATTCCCACATAATCACAAGCTATCACATGGTCAACATCAGCCATGCTGATGGTAAATGCTTTGTTCAACATGATATTGTCTGTCGTCTTATGGCTTGATAGGTCAATGATGACCTCGTCCATACCAACGATGCCTCCCCAGGCTGCGTTCATAGCATTGGGAACACCGTTTTCGTCATAGGTTCCGATAATCATAACCGGCTGTGGAAATAAATAAGGCTTTGCGCCAAGGTTCTTTCTCATATTGTACTCCTTTCTTAACAATCCGTCTTCGCAGACATAATATATTTTACAATCTGTGGATCATTGTGGTCGATGATTTCACTGTGTCCCAAATCAAGAGCATCTATTTTTTTCATATCTTCCTCTGAAAGTGTGAAATCCCAAATGTCGATATTCTGCTCCATACGATCCAAATGGACAGATTTCGGAATAATTGATACTCCACGCTGGGCATTCCACTTCAACGCAATCTGTGCTGCGGACTTACCATACCTGGTGCCAATTTCCGACAACACCGGATGCGTGAAAATCCCATGCTTTCCTTCCGCAAGAGGTCCCCAGGCCTGCGGCTGGCATCCATAAGTCTCCATTTCTTCAATGGCCTGATACTGCGAATAAAACGAGTGAAGCTCAATTTCATATAATCCATCTACTTTTCCTCCTATACATTATATTTAGGAATACTGAATTTCTCTGTTTCAATAAAAGTTTACCATGAAATAAGAAATATGTACAATATGGATTCGGAAATGTGCTATAATGTATTGGAATAGTAAAAAGAAAGAAGCAGACAAAATGGAACTGTTTGATCTTGAACAATTGGCAGCATTTTCTGACTGTGGCACTTTATCTGCCGCTGCCGAAAAACTGCATTTATCCCAACCTACCCTGACAAAAACCATGAAACGGCTGGAGGAAGAATTTCGTGTCCCTTTATTTGTGCGTTCCAAAAACAAACTGGAACTGAATGAAAACGGTAAACTTGCCGCTGAGCGGGCTCATAAACTCCTGCAAGAAGCTTCTGAACTGGTCAATACGGTTCGTGCCTTTGACCGGTCAAGGCACACCATTTCTATTGGTGCCTGTGCTCCAATGCCGCTTCTTGGTATCACGCAAAATATTGCCCGCCTTTGTAAAGGAATGGCGACCTCTTCAGAAATCCAGGATATAGATATTCTTCTGACCGGCCTGCGTGAAAATGTATATCAAGTCATTATTCTTCCCTATAAACCACAGGAGCATGATTTGTATATCAAAGAAGCCGAAACGGAATCCCTTTTCTTCGCCCTGCCTGAAAATCACCGCTTCGCTGATAAAAAGGGACTGTATATGGAAGAGATGGATGGTGAAAATATGCTCTTATTATCTAATATCGGTTTTTGGCACAAGGTACATACGACCAAAATGCCGCATTCCCGATTTCTCGTGCAGACAGAACGGTTTGACTTCGACGAACTGATCCAATCTTCTATACTTCCATGCTTCGTTTCGGATATTACGCTTCGTCTTGCCGGAAAACCAAAAAACAGAGTGATTGTTCCTATCTTAGATAAAGAAGCCGTAGTCACATACTACTCGGTGTGTTTGCTGCAAAACAAAGAACAGTTGAAGTGCATCATGTAAGAATCCTACGATAAAAAGTACCTGTTTTCTATAGATAGAGTACAGGCACTTTTTATTATTTTTACGATTTCTTTCGATTTTCAAAATAGACAAATCCATCAATGGCATTCAGAATATCTGCAAACACTTCTCTCGGTGCTGCATCCACATATTTTCTCAAAATATCCTCTTCTTCGCTGCGATATTTACCATAGAAAATATCATATAGGTTATGTCCCCGGACATATATCTTAATCAATTCCATATTTGCCTTTATGTCCTCTTTGCTGCGAATTCGCATATTCTTTGTACGCACCAGCCGTTTCATGGATGGCAGTTTATACAAATATTCCTTATATTTTTTGTACAAAATATCATAAAACTGATCTTCTGATTTTAAGATTCCAATTTTTACCATCGTTGCCGGATCCAAAAAATAATTCTCAAAAGAATAATATTTCAGAATCAAAATATTCTTCGGCGTCACATTTGGCAATGCTGCCCCGCCTTCTTCATAGCTCCTTGCCCTATAGTAACTGCACAGCTGTTTTATCAGATAATTTGGATTCTTGCCATCACTATCACGAATCATCAAAAACTGGTCTTTCAGATACAATTTATTAATATATTTCAGATTGGCATATGTTTTGATATTGGTACAACTATTGGTGGTAACAATGGTAATACGTTTCAGATTTCCATCGTCATCCCTAATTTCAGAATAGTATTTTTCCAGAAGCAACGGAAGTCTGTTCCTATCCTGCTTTCCTTCCACAATGAATACAAAACTGACATTCATTAAATCATTGGCTGAATATCCCAAATCATCCAGAATAATGTCAATATCAATATTTTCCTGCACACAGGTGTTATAATTCTCATCCAGCACCACCTGCTTAATCTGTTTGGAGGAAAAATTAAATATCATATTCGGGGAATATGTGGAAAATATAATCTGGTTCTTCTTGGAAAAGCGGTATAAAATCTCACTTGCTGTCTTCTGCAACTGTGGGTGAAGAAAAATTTCCGGATCTTCAATCATGATAATTCCGGCATCTGTACTTTTCTCCTCCGTGTATGCCTCTAACAGGGATAACAGATAAATGCTTTTACTACCTGCCCCCAACATGGAAAGCGGTCCGCTGATTCCCTTTTCCTCCTGTGTAACGATAGTATGGAAATTCAATGCACTGTCTACATCAAAATCAATTTCATATCTTACATTATATCCTACCATACCATTTTTCTTCAAATATTTGTTCATGCTATCCGAAAATTTATCCAGATTCATGGTATACAGATGATATTCCAGAAGTTTTGCACTTTCAAAGACGTTCAATTCTCCTGCCGATTTCTGCATAATCTGCTCAATGCACCGGAAACATCCATCACAAGTCTTCTCCGGATCCTGAGAACATTTTCTCTCTTTCAGCAGCATCATGGATTTATCCCCCTGCAAATCCAGCAACGCACTCTGAAATTCTTTCAGATTTCTACGATGATCTATGTAATACAGGCGCGGCAAATATTCCGGCATATCCTTCCGTCTTCCGTCTTCATCTTCATAATACCGCTCTTCTTCCGGCGTAACTACATAAGTGACTTTGCGAATCAGCACATGCTCTGTCTCTGTTGTCTGATTATCACTCTGCGAATCAGAATGCCTCAAGGGTTCTGATAATGTCATCTCAATCACTACATTTTTCTCCGGATCATGAAAATGTTCTCTCCGAATCACATAGTTCCCAAATACTGCTCTCACAGCATCCAATACCGAACTTTTACCGGTATTATTTTTACCTACCAAAATAAATGCATTGTCTACCTCAGTAATCTCCACGTGCACAATGGACTTGAAGTTTTCAATGGAAAGTGAATCAATTTTCATAAACTACCCCCTCTTCTTTGATTTCTTTGGCTTCTGTACAGAATATCCAAATTTTCCGATTTTTTTGCCCAATTCCAGATATTCTCCGTGGGAATATGCCACCAGACCGGCTTTGTTCAAATGAAATTTTCCCTTCTCATCCAGATATTTATCATCCACAGTCACACCCACCACTTCTGCAAGAAACATATCATGACTCCCCAGCGGTATGATTTGTGTTACTTTACATTCGATATTTACAGGACATTCCTGAATTCCCGGTGCCTGAATGTGCTCCGATGGCAGCGGTGTCAGTTTCATCTGTTCAAACTTATCCACATCTCTTCCGGAACGCACTCCACAGTAATCCGCAGCAAATGTAGTCTCCCGGTTCACCAGATTTACTACAAACTCCCTTGTTTCCTTTAAAATATCATAGGAATATCGGGTCTTGCGTACGGAAATATAGAGCATAGGCTTATCTGTATTCACAGTGCCACACCATGCCACGGTAATAATATTGGGTCTCTCTCCCTCCTTCTGGCAGCTGACCATCACTGCAGGTACCGGGTATAACATATTCCCCGGTTTCCAATGCTGTTTTCCCATACATTCTCCTCCTTTTTCTCTCTATACTTTAAAACGGTATCCCACGCCCCAGATTGTCTCTATATATTGTGGTTTTGAAGTATCATATTCTATTTTCTCCCGAATTTTTTTAATATGCACCGTAACAGTTGCTATGTCGCCAATGGATTCCATATCCCATATTTCCTGAAACAACTCATCCTTTGTATACACATGATTTGGATGAGACGCCAAAAAAGTAAGTAAATCAAATTCCTTTGTGGTTAATACCTTTTCTTCTCCGTTGACATATACCCGTCTGGCGGTCTTATCAATCTTCAGTCCCCGAATTTCTACAATTTCATTTTCTTCCTGACTTTTACCGATTAATCGCTCATATCTTGTCAGATGTGCTTTTACTCTTGCCACCAGTTCACTTGGACTAAATGGTTTGGTAATATAATCATCTGCCCCAAGGCCAAGTCCTTTAATCTTATCTTCATCATCTTTTTTCGCAGAAACCATCAGAACCGGTTTATCAAAACGCTCTCTGATACTCTGACAGATATCAAAGCCGTCCACTCCCGGGAGCATTAAATCAAGGATGTATAAATCAAACTCTTCTTCATAGGTTCTTGATAAACCTGCTGTTCCGTTTGTTTCCACTGTAACTTCATAGCCATTCATTTCCAGATAATCTTTTTCCAACTCTGCGATACTTTCTTCATCTTCCACAATTAATATCTTCTTTTTAACACTCATCATTGCCTCCAGTTTTCCTTATTTCTCACGTTTTAACATCATATGAATGGTCAGTCCCACATTTTTATTGCTGACTGCCCATATCGTTCCTCCATGTGCCTCCACAATCTTCTTCACAATGGATAGTCCAATTCCACTTCCTCCGGTACGGGAGTTTCTGGATGCATCGGTACGATAGAATCGTTCAAACAGATGTCCTGCCTCTTCCGGTGTCACACCCTGCCCATTGTCCTCAATTTCTACATGAATATACTCTTTTTCCGCCCGAATTCGAATGTTTACTACACCTTGCTTCTTATTGTTGTACTTAATGGAATTACTGATAATATTATTCATCACCCGGTAGAGCTGCTCAGGATCTGCTGCAATATACACATCATCATTGACATAATTAAAATAAGTCAATAAGAAATTCCGACTCTCCAGTTCAATTCTAATATCCTCTGCACAATCATCAAAATACTTCTTCACATTCAGCCGGACAAAATTATATGGAATATCATTGGTATCTATTTTGGAATACAATGTCAGTTCTCCCAGGAGACGTTCCATATCATTTGCCTTATTATAAATGGTCTTAATATATTTATCCATTTTCTCAGGGGAGTCCGCCACTCCATCCATGATTCCTTCCACATAACCTTTGATTGTGGTAAGGGGGGTTTTGAGATCATGGGAAACATTGCTAATCAGCTCCTTCGTATCCTTGTCATAACGCAATTTCTCATCTATGGCGTCTTTCAGATGAAGTCGCATACTTTCAAAATCCCGAAAGAGACCTCCCAGTTCATCCTCATACTCTTCCTGCACAGACGTACTCAAATCTCCATCTGCAATCCCACGCATGGCTTTCTTCAATTTCCGCACAGGTCCGAAGAAACAGCGTTCCGCCCAGATAATCAGACAAAGTAACATCAATGCAATGGTACAAATACTCATAATATGAAACTTTACCATGTACCCCTGCACTTCCGGAAGCATACGGTTTGTCTCGGCAAGCAAATACACAATTCCCCTTGTCCCATCCGGATGCTGGATCGAATTTGGATAAACCAGATATTTTTCTTCCTCCCCCATAAGAATTCCGTTTTCCCAGGATGTATTTTCTTCCCATATCACTGGCAGCTCCACCAAAATTCCTGATGATATCTCATCTGGAATTCCAATATAGGTAAAACGCTCATTGTCATACACCACAAGATAGGAAAACGTTTTTTTCAGCTGTTCATTCAACGTTTCTGCATAATTCAGATAATCACCGTCAAATTTTCCATCTTCGATGGCATCCCGGATAATCACTTCATTTTTTGCCGAAATTTTATCCATAACCATGGTTGTATCAAACCAATTCTTATATCCGTCCATCTCAATTCCATAATGATCTTCTATTTCCTGTAACTGGGTCTTACCGAATATGCTGGCATTCATCACGATTAATGCTACCGGAAAAATGATAATGATTATCAGGGAAATTTTCAGCCTTGTTTTATATTTCATCTTTACCACCTGTTTTTCCCAAGCCCTCTATTTTATTTACATGTAGTATATCATATTCTATTTTTAAAGTGAAATTAAGTTTTTATAAAACCTTTTTTTCTTTTATATAATGCAGCACATCGGATAAAAGGATGACAGTAAACACACCGGCAAACATTCCCGCAAACCCAAATAACCGATAGCCGATATATATGCCCGCCAGAGTTGTAAATGGTCCCACTCCCATTCGTTTCCCCATTAATTTGGGCTCCAAAATTTCTCTGGCAAAATAACAGGCCATAAATGCAGTAAAAATAATGGCTGCTTTTACCATATTACCCTGAATGGCATAAATAAGCGTCATAGGAATCAGAACAATCCCAGCTCCAAGCAGGGGCAGAGCATCAAGAATCCCCACCAGTATCCCCACAAGCCAGGCATAATGATTTCCCACAATGGTAAAGCCCAGAATGCTGATTGCCGCCACCACAGCCATAATCACAACCTGGGCTCTGAAATATGCCTTAAATACCATAAGAAATCTGTGATAAAAAAATGCTGCTTCCTGTCTGAACACACTTTCCTTTGTTTTTTCTTTTAACTTTTCCATATCTTTCATAAGCAGAAAGAAAGCAACTATCATGACCGCTGCCACAATCAGCATATTCACAATTGTTCTGACTGCCGGAATGGAGGTTCCTATGACAAAATCCATAAGGTTGTCACTGATTCCCCTCAAAAATTTTTGCAATCCATCATTCAGCGTATCCAAGATACATCCATTTTCTAATCCAAAGGTTTTTTCTACTTTCAGACAAGTATTGGATGCAAGGGCAATCAGGTAATTTCCATACTCCTCCATATGTGCCGTAAAAAGTTGTACTTGTCCTATTAAACGCTCCATGACAAGTGCAATTCCCACCACAAGCACCAGGATAAACAGAATGAGGAGTAAAACAATGGAAACAATTTTATTCAAATGCAGCTTTTTATGAAAAAAACGAACTACCGGATAGAATAATACGGCCAGACCGGCACTCAGTGCCAGCGGCCATATCAATGGAAAAATATATTGAAAAAATAAATAAAGCACCAAAAGAACACCTGCCGGAATCAGCAGATATTCTAATTTTTTCCTGTTTTCCTCACTCACTTTCAATCTCATCACGCCCTCACTTCTTTTTTCTTAAAAGTATGGGCAATTTCGCAGCAATTATTCTACAGGCAGGAAAATTCCTGAAAATCTGCCTGTGATGGTATGGATTGAAATTCTACCTTTTTCTTCTCAGATGGATGGTTAAACTCCAGATAATAAGAGTACAATAAAAGTCCCTTACGTCCCATAACCGTGGACAAATTCGGATTGTATTTTCGATCTCCCGCAAGAGGCAGATTTCTAGACGCAAACTGCACACGAATCTGGTGATGTCTGCCTGTCAACAACTCCACTTCTACTAAGGTATACCATTCCTCCTGTCCCGACAGATTCTCTTTGACAACAGACTCCAGTACCCGATAAGTCAATATTGCTTTTTTACTATCTTTGGTACCCTTTGGAACGACTTTTGATACATTATTTCTTCCATCCTGCAGTAGATAATCCTCCCATGTTTCCTCAGATTTTTCCGGTCTTCCACACACCACGGCATAGTATTTTTTCTTTACCTGATGCTCTGCAATCTGACGGGATAATACTGCTGCGGATGTTTTATTCTTTGCATAGACCATGACGCCGCCAACCACTTTATCCAGACGATGTACCACGCCTATATAAGGATTGCCGGCCCCTTTCTCCTTCTCATATGCAAGGAGCAGACTTACCATATCTGCTCCCCATCCACGCTCATTCTGAGATGCCACTCCTGCCGGTTTTTCACAGACAATGATATCTCTATCTTCATGTAGAATTTTCATGTAATGCCTCCTGCACTTTTTTGATCTTTTGTATTTTATGATAAATATCCTGCATCCGTAAATCTGTCTGATTGATAATTTCTGCACATTCTGCCAGTTCTACCACCAATTCATCAATACCTTCTATTTCTTTCTTATAGTTTGCCTGGTGCTCCAGTGCCGCCCAGAAGTCCATCGCCATTGTACGAATCTGTACTTCCACTTTCATATTTAACGTCTGTTCTGACAAGAATACAGGTACTTCTATGATCAAATGCAGAGAACGATACCCATTTTTTTTGGGATGTTCAATATAATCTTTTTGTTCAATTAATTTTATATCATCCTGACTGAGAAACATTTCTGCCACATCATAGATATCATCTATAAAAGAGCAAATAACCCTTACTCCCGCTACATCATGGAGATTTTCAAATACAGATTCTACCGTGACAGGGAAATTTTTTCTTCTTAATTTATCTATAATACTGGCTGGTTTCTTTACCCTCGATTCAATGGATTCTATGGGGTTACGGTTGGTGCGAAATGCCAATTCTTCATTTAAGATTTCCAGTTTAGTACGAACTTCCTTAATGGCATAGCTATAGTATAATAAAAGTCCCTGTATTTTTTGTGCCTGTGCCAAAAATTCTTCCGGAATAGTAACATATCCCACCTGACTGCTTATATCACTAATCAGCTTCTTTTCCTCGTCCTGCATGATTTTTCCTCTCTTATAACACACTTTCCTGAAAAAAGGGACTGGCAAAATGAGCCAGTCCCCTTCCTATGTCTTTAATTTAAATTTACACAAATGCTTTGACTTTTGTATAAATACCTTCTGCATCTAATCCATACTTATGGATTAATTTCACTGCAGGTCCTGACTCTCCAAAGGTATCATTTACACCAATTTTCATTACCTTTGTAGGATAATTTTCACTTAAGCAATCGCATACTGCACTTCCCAGGCCACCAATGACAGAATGTTCTTCTACAGTAACAATCTTACCTGTTTCTTTTGCAGCTTCAATCACAAGCTCTTCATCCAAAGGTTTAATGGTATGAATATTAATTACTTTTGCACTGATTCCGTCTTTTTCCAACATATTTGCTGCTTCAAGACTTTCTGACACACACAGACCTGTGGCAATAATTGTTACATCTTTTCCTTCTCTTAATACAATTCCCTTGCCCAGCTGGAATTTATAATCTGGTGTATCATTAATTACCGGAGTCGCAAGACGACCAAATCTTAAATATACCGGTCCCTGATGTTCAATCGCAGCTTCCACAGCAGCTCTTGCTTCCACATCATCTGATGGATTAATTACCACCATTCCCGGTATTGTTCTCATCAATGCAATATCTTCATTACACTGATGGGTTGCACCGTCCTCACCTACGGAAATACCCGCATGGGTAGCTCCAATTTTTACATTTAATTTTGGATATGCCACAGAGTTACGTATCTGCTCAAATGCACGTCCTGCTGCAAACATTGCGAAAGAACTGACAAACGGAATCTTACCTGTCGCTGCCAGACCTGCTGCAATGCCCACCATATTACACTCTGCAATACCACAGTCAATGTGTCTTTCCGGATATGCTTTCTTAAATGTTCCTGTCTTTGTAGCTGCAGCAAGGTCAGCATCAAGAACAACTAAATTATCATATTTTGCACCCATTTCTACAAGTGCGTTTCCATAACTGTCTCTGGTTGCAATCTTCTTTACTTCTGACATAATGCTTCACCTACCTTTTCTAAATCTGCCATAGCTATAGCATATTCTTCATCATTTGGAGCTTTTCCATGCCATCCCGCATTATTTTCCATGAAAGATACTCCTTTACCTTTTACGCTCTTAAATACAATCGCTGTCGGCATACCTTTTGTCTCTCTTGCTTCCTTGAATGCCGCTGCAATCGCATCAAAATCATGAGCATCTACATTTTCAATTACATGGAAGTTAAATGCCTTAAATTTATCTCCAATTGGATAAGGTGAACATACATCTTCAATCTTACCGTCAATCTGTAAACCATTGTTATCTACCATAACAACAAGGTTATCTAATTTTCTGTGTCCTGCAAACATGGCAGCTTCCCATACCTGTCCTTCCTGGATTTCTCCATCTCCTAACAGAGTATATACACGATAACTGTCACCACTTAATCTTGCTGACAATGCCATTCCCACTGCAGCGGAAATTCCCTGTCCCAAAGAACCGGAAGACATATCGATACCCGGAATATGTTTCATATCCGGATGTCCCTGAAGATAAGACCCCAATGATCTTAATGTCTTTAAGTCTTCTACCGGGAAATAGCCTCTCTGTGCCAGTGTAGAATATAAGCCAGGTGCGGTATGACCTTTTGATAATACGAAACGATCACGATCTGCTTTCTTTGGATCCTTAGGATCAATGTTCATCTCTTCAAAATAAAGATATGTAAAGATATCTGCTGCTGAAAGTGAGCCGCCCGGATGTCCTGCCTTTGCACTATGTACAGCCGTCACGATGCCTTTTCTCACTTCATTGGCTGTTTTCTGAAGTTCTACTTTATTCATGATGTAATAAATCCCTCCTGTAAATTTCAATTATTTATTCACCAAAAACTGCCTTATAATCTTTCTGGAATTTCTCAATTCCCTGATCGGTAAGTGGATGCTTTGTCATCTGTTCAATTACTTTGTATGGTACAGTTGCAATGTCTGCTCCTGCCAACGCACAGTCTGTTACATGGATCGGATTACGAATAGAAGCTGCAATAATCTGTGTATCAACTCCTGCTACTGCAAAAATATCTGCAATCTGTCTGATTAAATCAATACCCGGCTGTGAAATATCATCTAATCTTCCCAGGAACGGAGATACATAAGTTGCTCCCGCTCTTGCTGCAAGAAGTGCCTGATTTGCAGTAAATACTAATGTTACATTTGTCTTAATCCCTTCTGCATTTAAGACCTTTACTGCCTTTAATCCTTCCACTGTCATAGGAATCTTAACAACCATATTCGGATGAATCTTAGCAATTTCTCTTCCTTCTGCAATCATTCCTTCCGCATCTACAGTAGTAGCCTTTACTTCTCCACTGATTGGTCCATCTACGATGGATGCGATTTCAGCAATTACTTCATTGAAATCTCTTCCTTCTTTTGCAATCAGTGATGGATTTGTAGTAACACCACAAATCACTCCCATATCATTTGCCTTCTTAATGTCCTCCACATTGGCTGTGTCTACAAAAAATCTCATGTTTTTTTAATCCTCCTATTTCTTACTCACCAAATTTAACAAGTTTGTCTTGCGACCAATCCAGCTGTTTATAGTATAGCACTTTTTTTCAAAATTGTCTATTTATATATTGATTTTGTACATTTTTTTCTCAATCTTTACACGGAATTTATTCATTTTGTTTTCTTTTTCCTTCCAGGCATAAAAAAGCATAGCCGATTGAGTTTAGAACTCTTTCGACTATGCTTCGTTCTCATAATTATTCCGTTATGAATTAATTCTGTCCATAGTAAGCATTTGCACCATGTTTTCTGTAATAATGCTTATCCTGCAACTCCTGTGGAGCCGGCTGAATTCTTGCATTGATGGTTTCTGCTCTGTAAGCCATCTTAGCTACTTCTTCCAGAACGACTGCATTGTGAACTGCTTCGTGTGCATCTTTACCCCATGCAAATGGTCCATGGTTTTTACAAAGAACTGCTGGTACAGCCATAGGATCTTTTCCCATTCTATTGAATTCATTTACAATCAGGTGTCCTGTATTTTCTTCATAAGCACCTTCGATTTCTTCCTTTGTAAGGCATCTTACGCAAGGAATTTCTCCATACATATAATCAGCATGTGTGGTACCATAACAAGGAATACTTCTTCCTGCCTGTGCCCAACTGGTTGCGTAAGAAGAATGTGTATGAACTACACCTCCAACTTCCGGAAATGCCTTATAGATTTCCAAATGGGTAGGAGTATCAGAAGATGGTTTATATTTTCCTTCTACTCTATTTCCATTCAAATCCATAACAACCATATCATCCGGTGTCAACTTGTCATAATCCACTCCTGATGGCTTAATTACAAAAAGTCCTGATTCTCTGTCGATTCCACTAACATTTCCCCATGTAAATGTAACAAGTCCATATTTCGGAAGATCCATATTGGCTTCGTATACGGCTTTCTTCAATTCTTCTAACATTTTTAAATCCTTTCCGTTACTATCTTATTTGTAGTAAACTGAATTTAACTTTAATTCTTTCTTGAATTCTCTGATATTTGTGTTTTCATCAATTACGATGCTTTCTATTCCCATGTAATTAGCCCAGCTAACCATCTGGTCTACAGTTAAATCATAAGAGAATGCTGTATGATGAGCACCACCTGCTAAGATCCAAGCTTCGCATCCTGTTGCGAAATCTGGCTTTGGTGTCCAGTAAGCAGTACCTACCGGTAATTTAGGCATTGGTTTCTCAACCTTCTTACAATCAACTGCATTAATGATAAGACGGAATCTATTTCCAAGGTCAACTAAAGATGTTGCAATTCCAGGGCCTGTCTTAGATGTAAATACAAGACGTGCAGGATCTTCTCTGTTACCCATAGAAAGTGGGCAAACTCTAATAGCGACATCACCTTCTGCGACACTTGGGCAAACCTCTAACATATGAGACTGAAGAATTCCTTCTTTACCCGGTACTAAGTTGTATGTATAGTCTTCCATCAAAGAAGTTCCCTTAGCATCCTTCTTGTTTGCTGTCATTAATTTCATTAAACGAACCATTGCAGCTACTTTCCAGTCACCTTCTGCACCGAAACCATAGCCTTTTTCCATTAATCTCTGGATAGCAAGACCTGGTAACTGCTTTAATCCGCCTAACATACCAAAGTGTGTAACTACTGCATGATAGTTATTTTCTACAAGGAATTTTTCGATACCGATTTCCTGCTGAGCCTGTACTGCTACATGTCTTCTAAATTCAGCTGCATCTCTTCCATCATCAATAATCTTGTATTTGCTGTAGTATTCCTCTACTAATGCATTTACATCACCTTCAGATACTGCATCTACATATTCTACAACATCATTGACACAGTAATGATCGATTTCCCAACCGAATTTAATCTGTGCTTCTACCTTGTCACCTTCTGTAACCGCTACGTTATTCATGTTATCACCGAAACGGCATACTCTGATGTGGCTGGATTCGATAACACCGATGGCTGTTGTCATCCATGTACCAAGTTTTTCCTGAACGCTTTCGCTTGCCCAGTGTCCAACTATAATTTCTCTCTCGATACCCATACGGCTTACGATGTGACCATATTCTCTGTCACCATGGGCAGACTGATTTTCATTCATGAAATCCATGTCAATTTCATCGTATGGAATTTCTTCATTGAACTGAGTATGTAAATGGCAAAGCGGCTTCTTAAATTCCTTTAATCCAAGGATCCACATCTTTGCAGGTGAGAAGGTATGACACCATGTAATAACACCTGCACAATCAGGATCGTTATTTGCTTCATTCAATGTCTGTCTGATAGATGCCTGGCTGATTAATGTTGGCTTTAAAACGATTTCATAATCGATCTTATCAGATGCATTTAATGCCTCTACAATCTTTGCTGAATGTTCAGCAACCTTTCTCAAACATTCATCGCCATAAAGATCCTGTGATCCTGTACAGAACCAGAACTTATAAGTCTTGTTTGTTAACATTTTTGTAAATTCCTCCTTAATAATATTGTGGATTTTATTATCATCTTATAAATATAGCAAAAGCCTTTCAGTTAGTTTTTCATGATACTTTCCATGCTAATGTTATATGTACCTATATTATACTACCTACTTCATGTTTAATACAAGCCCTTTTTTACTTTTTTTCAACTTTCATCCTCAAAATAAAGACAAATCCCATGAACAATGGCTTTTGCTATTTTTTCCTGATAGGATTCCTGTTCCAGAAGCTCTGCTTCCTCATAGTTTGATAAAAAACCACATTCTACAATCACGGCCGGACATTTCACATTTAAAAGAATATAATAGCTATCATTTTCTTTTGCTTCCCTTCCATTTTCCGAATCAACCATTTCCCGAAAGCATTGCTGCAACTGTTCTGCCAGTTTTTTTCCTTCTTTTGAACCGGAATAATAAAAAACCTGCGCCCCCTTGACCCCATGGGATGAATAGCTGTTCTGATGGATACTAACCAAAATATCTGCCTGGCATTCTTGAGCCAGAAGGCAGCGTTTTTTCATATCCGCGGTCTTTTTATTTGTATCTGACTCCTGATAAAGACCACTGTCATCTTCCCTTGTCATAATGACCGTATAGCCTGTTTTTTCCAAAAGTTGCCGAACCTTTTCTGCTATCTGCAAATTCAGTTCCTTTTCTGTTGTACCTGTAACGGATACCTTGCCGGGATCCACCCCTCCGTGTCCCGGATCCAGCAGAACAACATGTTTTGCTTTCTTATTCTCAGCTATATGACTACTTCCGGCTTTCATTGCCGGAAGTTTTCCGGCACATATATACACAAGCATCAGCATCATTGCTGCCATTATAAATTCAAGCTTTTTTCGTTTTTCATCCATTTATTGCCCATCTCAGACATATATTCATTAGTAGAATATATTCGGCTACCGACTTACATATGCTGCTATTTCATCCCATACTTCCTGTTTTTCCAGTCCCAGTTTCCAACATGCCACGCCTCCGATTCCCGCTTCTTTCATAACACTCAGTTTTTCCTGAACAGAGCGTTCTTCTTCCAACCAGATTCGTACCGTAGATGCACCCTGCGTATATTCTCCATAATATTGACCAACATCTTCCAGCCATACAGATGTCACTCCATTGGCAGTCAAATCCTGTTCGGCTTTCTCCATGCCCACTGCGGTACTGTTCAGCCAGTAATTTCCATTTACCGAATCTTCCACATAGGTTCCTTCATTTGCTGCACCCTCATCAGTTTCTGTCCAAATTCTGGTGTAAAATGGAATTCCATTAATGATTCGTTCTGCATCTGCATACTCCAATACTTCCTCTATTCCGGATTTCACATAAGGAAGGGACGCTACAGAACCAGCCTCTGAACCACCTGCCCAGTGTTCATCATACCCCATGATTACAAGATAATCTGCTGCCTGTGCGATTCCCTGTCGGTTATAAAATTCATTGTATGCCTGCGTCACATAAGTATCTACAGACAAAACAATCTGATTCTTACGACACTGGATAGAAAGTTCCCGAATAAACTGAATATAGTCATCCGCCATTTCTTCGTATATTTTTTCATAATCAATGTTCAGGCCATCAGCACCACTATTTTTTACCTCGCCTACAAGATTCTGTATCAAAGTCTGTCTGCTGTCATAATGAGCTAACACTTCCCCAACGAAAGGAGTTCCATCCTCGCCTGTGGAAAAATCGTCGGCCAAAACCCATACCTGCATACCCAGTTCATGTGCTTCCTCCACATAAGAAGACTGAGCAAGAGAGGTAATATTTCCAGCAGAATCAGCCAGTTTAATCCAGGTTGGTGAAACCACATTCAACACATCCCTGCCATATTCCACAACACTGGAAAGTGTACTGTTTCCGGCCACACCGCTCATCTGATGCCATCCCATGCAAACAGTCTCATCCATAGTAATATGAGAATATTCCGGCTCCTGATAGTTTGAACTTCTTTCCTCCTGCTCTTCCCCATTGGTATCTGCAATTCTTATGTATCCCGTGATTCCGTTATCCTTCACCACACGATACCATGTTTCATTTCTTACTTCTTTTATTACAAGGCTTTCTCCTTTGGAGACTTCTGCCATATAATCTGCACTGTCATTTTCAAATTGACGGATTACCGTATCTTCCTTTGGTTTGCACACAGATACAGTGCCAAAATTCTTTGTTATGGCTACCCGGTTCGGATCCTGATAAACCTCACAATTCATCTCTGTTCTATTTGCAATCAAATCCAATGAAAGATATACCTGATTTTCAATTTGCTTTGTATTCTCATCGCTGCCGATTTCAAACATTTCAATAGTATCCGGTGTTGTATACAAGATTCTATTGTAATCTTTGTCTAAATAAAACTTATCGTTAAGTTCATCATTTACAAGCTCATAAGGCAGATATATATGGTCACCTTCTTTATAAGCCATTCCCATATTTTCTCCTTCCAGAAGAATGACATATTCATTTTCTGAAACCAAACCATAAAAGCTCTTCAAATCTGTGGAAGTCCCTTTTGTCAATCTGGAACACCCACATATGGCTGTGGCCATTGCCACACCAATTCCCAAAATCACTAATTTTTTAATCAAACTTTTGTTCATTCATTCACCCTTCCTTTTGTATCGTAATATCTTATATGATATACCAAGAATCAAAGGAAATCAAGTTTGAAAAATCCCCGCCACCCTGATAAAAGTTGTTTCTGAAAGTCCCTGATACACTTCCCTTTGTGTATTTGTAAAAATCCTCTTTTATCTTCCCTTTCACTTTTCTATTTGTGGTATATAAAAACAAGAAATGGAAATTCCATTCAAGTTCAAATCATTTTAAATATCTGCTACTGTTTCACCTCCCATAATGACTCCCATAAAGTCAAATAAATTTTGTTCCAGTATCTGTCTGTTGGCACGGTTCGTTTCTGTGTCCAATTTTTCTACAAGATTCGGATCCCATGTTGCCAGTTCCGTGGTATAAAAATTAAATGGGTAGTTGGCATATGCTGCCTCCTGATAATCCGCCACATAAAGAGATGCATAAATTTTAGCCCCCTGGTATATGGTAGTATCCACATAAGCACTGGAAAGCAGCAAATTTTCTTCTTCTGTTGCATTGATAAACGCACCTGTTTCCACAATGCTTTCTACTTTCTTACCGACTGCAATCACATAATCCTCTCCATTTGGAAAACGAATTCGAATATCAAACAAGTCCCTGGTGTTTATTCCCTCCGGCAATGTAATATAATCATACAAATAAGTCCGGACATCATTTCCTACCCCCTGATCCTCATAAACCATCGATTCCGTAAGTATTATGCCAGCCTCTGTTCCAACAGACAGATACTTTCCCAATAAATCTGAACGGTCGGGTACCTGAAATTTACTTTTTGTTTTCACTGAAATTTCCTGCAAATCATTCTCCTGAATTAGTTCTCCTTTACTTTTTGGATTTTTCAAACTATATGCCCGATATACTTTTTCTGACATAAGTTCCTTTTGCAAAGCTTCTACCTGTTTATCAGTGCGCAATTTGCTATATGTAATGGTACCGCTATAGATACCCAATGGAACAGCTGTTACAGTCATTCCCAGTATCATTGCCAGTATCAGATTTTTCTTTTTTTGTCGAATCATTGCCATACGCTATCCTCCTATTTCAAAACAGCATCGTAATACTGCACTTCTGCTTCCGATAAATGATATGGATTGCGAAAAAATTCTTTTCCAAGAACTTTTCTGTTGTGTTTCGCATGAATCATTCGAATATCCTCCTCATCTCCACTTAATAGAAACAGCCAATTTCCCACACCCGGAAAATTCCTGGTATATTCATGAAACTGCAGATACTTCCGATATTTCCATAAATTAATAGAACCTAGTACAATCTTCTTGTCACATCTGAGAAAATCCTCCATATATTTCTCATATTGATAGCCAAAATCTGTAACAATACAGTCATATCCCATATTACAGATTTTTGCATACTCACTTTTTACCACTCCCGGATAATAGCAAATTTTAAAAATTTCAAAAGGAGTCTGTGTGTAGTTCCTTCCAAAATAAACGCTTCTGATATCAGCGAATTCACCTTCTGTATTCATTTCCACCATAGCTGTTTTTTTACATAAAATTTCCTGAAGGTATGTTGCCAGTCCAACAGTAAGACTTGTCGCTCCCTCCCCTTTATCAATGCCTATAATTCCCACAGTGAATAATTTATTTTCCTCCATCATTTCTTTTATCCTTTCTCTCATCTGTTGCCTTCAGCCAGTTCCAGCCGCTCTGCAATTCTCTTATATACAGCCTCTTCCCTCCGGGTATCTCCTCTGTTCAGAAAAGGCATATCAAATCCATCCATTTGGAATTTTCCAAAATAGAGTTGCTCACCGGAACTTCGAAAAAAATTCCAAATCAATACCAGTTTCTGACATGGGGTTAGAATTTGTCTACATTTCAGATTCTTACATACCTGTTCTGTAAATTCTACCTCCCAGGGACTTACCCCCGCCACAACCACCAATCCTTGCCCGTACTGTTTTTTCTCCTCATATACTCCCTCATCTCTAATCAAAATATCGTGCATCTGTGTCAACTTTATCTGTTGGCTCTCATACCGGGGACGAATTGGCAAATCTCCATACCAGAATTCTCCCTGGGAATAGCGAATGGATGTCTCATATTTTACTAATTTTCTCACCATACCGGTCTGATTACACTCTTCATAAGAAGCATCCAGTCCAATCCTGCGCAGATATGACGCAAATCCCATAGCAATGACGGATGTTCCGATTCTCTGCTGAGTTCCTGCAAAAGATACAATAACCGGATTTCGTTCATGATTTCTAATGCCATTTATTTTCTCTATACATCTCAATTCTTCGCCAAATCGAATGGCAGAATCCGGCCGCTTCTCTTTATCCTGTTCCATACAGTTTCCTAATAGTTCTCTCACAGAAAGAGGTGCTTCTTTTAATGCTTCCTGACCGGTTTTACCCGTAAGCATATACAATATGCAGCATCCCATGCCATATATATCTGTCCGGATATCAATACTCTTTCCGGTATATTGCTCCGGTGCCGCATACCCTCTTGTACCTTTCAGATAGTATTTCTGTTCCAAATACCCCATATACGCGGCATTTCCAAAATCGATAAGTGACAATTTGTTTTTATAAATGATAATATTTTTGGGTTGGATATCCAGATGCAGAACTGCATCCGGTTTGACTGATTGAAGATAGATAAGAATCTCAGCAAGCTGCTTGCCATAAAATAATGCCTGTTCCAGAGGTAAAACTCCTTCTGTCCTGATTATCTCATACAGGGTTCTTCCTTCTATATACTGTTCCAGTATGCAAATACAATCTTCTGTCTCTTTCACATCATACAACCGGGGAATTCCCCTGTGATTTAATGTCTGTAAAATCGAAATTTCTGACTGCAGGCTTTCCTTACCTTCTTCATTCTTTGGAACGGCTTTGACAACTTTTCTTTCTCCCTGTCTGTTACTCAAGAGAAAAACTTTTCCCGTTCCGGTGTCTTTTAAGATATTTTGTACATAATACATTGAAAATAAATGATTGATTTCATCTTCACTAATCACTGTTACTCCTTTTGCAACAGAAATCATGAACATTGTGTTGTAACTATAACATTTATTTTTAATAATTTCAAGTATTTTTTTAATTATTTTAATATTTTTTTATTATAATTTTTTTTTATATTTGTTTATATAAATTTTATTACATTATACTTTACATCTTCCTTATCTATCGGTTATACTATATATGTGTAATTGTCAAAACTAATCAGTATTATCACAGATTGGAGCGGCTATGAAGATTGAAAGAATTAATGAAAATCAAATAAAATGTACGTTAAACAAAAATGATCTTGCATCCCGCCAAATTAAAGTCGCCGAACTTGCATACGGAACTGAGAAGGCCAAACTGCTTTTTCGTGACATGATGCAGCAGGCAGCAAGTGAATTTGGATTTCATGCTGAGGATCTTCCCCTTATGATTGAAGCCATTCCGATACCGGGGGATAGCATTATTCTGATTATAACGAAAGTGGAAGATCCGGAAGAACTGGATACACGTTTTTCCAATTTTTCCACGGAAGATTCGGAAGAAGATCTCATGGATGACTATTTGGATGAGATGGAAGAATTAGAAGAGGAGCCTTCTGATCCGGACGCTGCGCTGATGGATATGTTCCATGCTGTTCGTGAGCGAATGGAAAACCTTTCTTCTAAGAGCAAGGATTTTGTTCCTCTTTCTCAAATGTTGGGTGCTGACAAGAAGGAAAACGGAAAGCAGGAAAACACATCTGATTATGTAATCCGTATGTATTCCTTTCACAACTTAAACACGATTCTCTCTTTTGTCGGTCTTATTTCCGGATACAAGGGCATCAGTTCGTTGTATCGGTCCAACAAAGACAATCGTTATTACCTTATTATGGATAGTACTTCACAGTCTATTCAGGAATTTTATCATTATTGTGGCATTATTTCTGAATATGGCACGCCGGAAGAGTATTCTTCTGTCCGTGAAGCTTATTATAAAGAGCATTTTCAAACGATTATCAGGCAAAATGCTCTGCAAATATTACAAAATATCAATTAACAGGAGGATTTCATAATGTCAAAAATTACAAAAGACATGATTATTGCAGATATTATTGAATTAGATACAGGTGTAATTCCTGTTCTTATGTCATCAGGTATGCATTGTGTAGGCTGTCCGTCTGCACAGGGAGAATCTTTGGAAGAAGCTTGCTTCGTGCATGGTCTTGATGCAGATGAGGTTACAGCAACTTTAAATGACTTTTTAGAAAAAAGAAGTCAGGCATAATAAAGGGAGCTGTTGCACTAAGTGCGTTGCTCCCCATCAAGTAGACAATTAAAAAATACAAATTTTTCTGCCACCAGACAAAAAAGTTGGTGGCAGTTTTTTATCCTAGTCCAGATGATTTTCTCTTAAAAATCAGAAAAATTATACTTTACTTTTACACCTATCCTACATTGATTAGGTCTTCATAGCTCCCTGTTTCAGTAACAATTCCATTATTCAATACTACAATTTGATCTACTGCAGAGAGAATCTCCTTTTTATGTGTAATAACAATTACTGTTTTATCCTTTAGTCTCGTATGCAGCAGCCCATTAATTTGATATTCTGAATACACATCAGTATTAGAAGTCGCCTCATCAAAAATTATAATCGGCTTATCATGCACGAGAGCTCTGGCAAGAGCGATTTTCTGTTTCTGCCCCCCAGAAATCATTGCTCCATTTTGTCCTACAGCATAATCCAAAGATACTTCCTAAGGCATATATTGTTCCGGATTGTGTCATTAAAAAGATATATCTGTTGACTGACTACTGAAACCATATTTCTATATGCCTCTAACGTAATTTCAGAAATGTTTACTCCATTCAATTTTATCTGTCATACTATTCCACTGAGTAAGCATATTCATCTTCTTTTGTCGGTTAATTACAGGAGTCTGCATTTCAGTAAATTCTTTTCCCTTATTCTCCAATATTCCAAAGAGTTTTACTTCCCTTACACCTCCCACAGTATCGCCAAACCAGCCGGCATATTTTTCACTCTCTGCAATAAACTCATCCATAACCCTTTTCCGTTTTTTTGCGAAATATTTCATGATAATCGCTTTTGTAGGAATGAAAAGAAGCACCATGATCGTCATTTTATAATCTAGTATAAAAAGGCCGATAATTCCACCCACCATGCTAAATGCCTGGGTTATAACAAAAAATACACTATCATCCGCAATAGAAGTCATATTTCCAATATCCACATTTATGTTATTCAATATTTCCGCATAGTTCTTATTACTAAAATAATCTGCTTTTATCTTCATCAAATGCTTAAACGACTGCTCTGACAAAGAATACTGTATGTTTGCAGCTATATCAACACGTTTTTTTCTTTTATAATATCAATAACATCTATGATTATATAAATAAATAAAGAACATAATACTAACTCTATAAGCAGTTCCTTGTCTCCGCCTATAAATCCATTATCCATAATTCTCCTGCTTAACAATGGAATACACATATTCAAACCTGTTGATATAAGCAGACAACCTATAATCAGGACTATTATTTTCCTATAATCTTTTAGCAGCATAAGCAGCTTCTTTACTGCTACCTTATTGCTCATTTTCATCCTCCATAAAGAGTTTTAATATTTTCTGATACAATAGGTGTATGGATCTGCTCTCAAGACCATTCATTGTTTCTCCAGACTCCAGCTTACCATCACAATAGATGTCAGCTTTCACTATTCCATCTGTATCTTTTACTACGATAATCATATCCGCAGCTTTCTCTAATACATTTACGTCATATTTCCCCTTGTCGTCAATTCCTATCAGCAAAGCGTCTGACTGACAATAATACGTTTGCCAATATAAGAAATTATGCACATCCTCTCTGTTTTCTTCATTGCACAATTCCTCCGGCAGAAATTCCAGATCATATAATACACTCTCCACCTTACTGCTTACAGTAAACACATTATACCCGTCTTTCGCAAAATATCTCCTTAACTCACTCAGCCAGTAAATACTATCCTGATTTTCTGAATATTTGCATATGATAACGGGAATGTCTATATCGGATGTTCTTTTCCTGCTTCCAACAATCTGCTCCACTCGCTGCTTCCTGCACCAGAAATGTCTGCCAAATTCCCTGTGCTCTATTGGCTCTTTACCAAGATACACAATATGCTTATCCGGCTTACAATACTTTTCAAATTCTTCTATATCGCATACAACAATAGTGTCAATCGCTAATAAACATTCATCTAACTCTCCACCCGCTTCTTTGAAATAGTATTCTGCCCTGCTCCGTTCACATTGCCCTGATACCCATGCAGTTTCCATCCAGTCCGGACAATAAATGAAATCTGATTTTGATAATAATTTACTCCGTATTGTGCAAACATTACTGTATGGCTCTTTTTCAAGCACAGTTCCTATCATGGCAGTCACATACGGAGCAGCGTAACTATTGCTTTTACCCAGTTTAAAAGAATTTCCTTCCAGCACTATTTCATGGTCTGATGGAGCAATAAAATCTATCCCCTTATGCTTCTGTAAATTAGTATCCGTCTTAAAAACATTACCAGCAGCTACACCAATTACATTGGAAAACGAAGCAGGATAAGTCTTGCATCCGTCATTAGCTGCGGCAGCCACAATAATCATCCCTCTATTGGCATAGTGGTTAAGTTAAATTCCACTTCTTTTCCTTTTGCCTGCTGCAAAATGTATAAAACACATTTTTTAATCAGCGCCATCTCCAATGTTGGCTCTCCTCCATAGAAACCAAATCGCAATTTTGGTGTCTGCATACTGTGAGCCATATAAAAATCAATTGCTTTCTGTGCTGTTTCATACGACATTCTTTTGTTGTTGTGCTGTCGATTGATATAGCTGCCGGAATATACGCAGTATTTACATCTTAGATTGCAATTCTGCGTCACTTGTAAGGTCAGCATATGTAAACTACTTTCCAATATTTGCTCCAGATAATCCGTTGCCGGATGTCTGATTTCATGCACTTTCCGGTCTGACAAAAAACCTTCTGCAAGAAGCTCTGCAACAACCAGATTATTCTTCGCCTCCTCCATGCTCACCCTCTGCACCTGCACATCTTTCAAAAGATTAAACACATCGCTTGTGATATTTAGGATAACATTTTGAGGCACATCATATAAATAGTAATGACCTGCGGTTCTAAATAAGTGCCCGTTAAAAGACTTTTCCATAAATTCCTCCATAGTATGGGAAACGGAACCGCATCAGTATGCAGTTCCGCCTTCCGTCATCTGACCGCAAACATTTAGCCAAGAAGCATCAATGTTCCACCAGTCTGGCTTTGAGTGGATCTCTTTTTTCCAAGTTTCTTCCTAAAGCATTACCTCCTTTGTTTATTATAATCTCTCGGAATCTCCAGCCCTTAATTTATAAGGCTTCGAGATTCCTTTTTTATTAAAATCCCCCACTTTTTTGTCAAAAACACTTGACAAATCCATCGAAAAATGCGGCGCTTCGCGCCCTT
>CALWLV010000204.1 GCA_944381595.1 uncultured Roseburia sp. | reverse complement strand
GACTGATCGTGGTCAAGATGGGCATACCGCGGACAGAAGGTTTCCCACGCACAACGGAACTGATGACAGGGGTGGACTATGTCATCCGAAAAGCGCTTGATATGAGGATGCCTGTGGCGGTCAATATCAGTTTCGGTAATACATACGGTTCTCATGAAGCTTATAATTAAGGGAAAGATAAAGAAAACACTGATATTTCCTGCGTTTGCAGGCTGTATCAGTGTTTTACTTTGTATCAGGATTGTTTGTTGCTCTGGTCTTGTAATATTCGGTTAAGATCATATTGATCTGTTGGGAGCGTGTGCGGTAGTTTTCTTTTGCATCTTTGTCAATCTCGGCAACCAGCTCTCTCGACAGAGTGGTGTAGACCTGAATATTATTGGAACTGATAGCCATATAGCACCTCCGACCAAATTAATAACTGTATTTTATCACAAAAACAATATATAAACAACTTTCAAAAAGGAATTAGGGCTGCGTAAAATTTTCTTCGGAAATGATGGGGAAGAAATCACCCATGAGTGCAATTATGTATGGATATTATGTCCGCAGGGGGTGGCTTATCTCTTATAATATAGGTTTAGTAATTTCAGTTCTCAGTCAATTGACAATCTGATTAAACAGGTGTAATATGATTGCAGTAAATCCGGATGAAAAGGGGATGAACATGAAGAAGAAATATGACAAGATTTATGACGATCTAAAAAGAAGGATTGAGACAGAAGAATATAAATATCAAGAACTGATTCCGCCGGAATCTGTATTGGTGGATCAGTATGAATGTTCCAGAAACACGGTAAGACGTGCTATTTCACAACTTGCCGATGAGGGCTACGTGGTCAGTGTAAACGGGAAGGGAGTTGTGGTTATTTACAAACAAAATATTCAGGCGAAATTCGCCATGGGCGGATCATCTAAGTATATGGAAGTCTCGGAAGAAAACCGGAAGAAGTATCATACAAAGCTGCTTTGCTTTGCGGAGCTGACTGTTGATGAAAGGATTGCAAAAAGGACAACCTTTCCGGTAGGAAAAGAGATCTATTATCTACAGAGAGCGCGTATGATTCAGAATGAGACTTATATTATTGACCACAATTATTTCCTCAAAGATATGGTAAAGGGATTAACTCCGGAAATAGCGGAAAAATCGATTCATGAATATATTACAGATTCTCTTCATGGAACAATCGCCTCTACAAGAAGAATGATGACTCTCGACCTGGCTACAGAGCTGGATGAGAAATACATGGAACTGGGGAAATACGGATGTGTTGCTGTTGTAAACAGTTACGTGTTTAATGCGGATGGTCTGATGTTTGAATATACGCAGTCCAGACATAAGCCGGAAGGGTTTGTCTTTTACGAGCAGTCCAATGCAAATCCGGTATCCTATTTTATATGATGATCGAAGATCAGACAGCGTCGGTGTACATAAAACAGAATGTTTTTGTACACTGGCGCTGCTGTCTTTCCTTGGTTGATTATAATCTGCTGTCATTTCTTTTCAGAAAGTCTGCCGGACAGATAGAGGAATACGGCGGCTGTCCATGAAAAAGGTTTATCCCTTAGCCCTCTTCCTGTTTTCGCACTGAAATTTTCAAAAAATCCATATTTACTGACCATAGTACAGAACTGTTCGGCAATTTTCCGGGCGAGCGAATGTTCGCCGCAGTCTTTTAGAGCCTCATAAAACAGCATAGTGACAGGCGCCCAGACTGCGCCACGCCAATAGGAATCCTCCTGATACAGAGGGCTTTTCGGAGCTTCCGTTGCCAGCCCCCATTCTGTCAGAAAGTCTTTTTTCAGGATCGCAAGCATCTTTGAACGGATGTCTTCAGGAAGGCGTTTTCCGAGGATCAGAGACAAAAATGGCATCAGGCTTCGGGAATGAATCGGCTTCTTTGTGAAAGCCTCCCTTGCAGTGGGGATTCCATCCTCTATAAAAACATCCAGAAACTCTTCCGTCAGCTTTTCGGCTTTCTCTTTCCACAAGCATTCTGCTTTGAAATTTCCCAGACGCTTTGCAAGATCCTGAAGGAGTTCCATGTTTTTGATCAGGTAAGCGGTCAGATCCGGAGATTCTACAGGTACCTGTCCGGCAAAAACAGTGCTGTTATCCTGACCGGAATCATTGCCATGCCAGTATTCGCAGATACCGTCACCGTCTGAATCTTTATATTTCAGATAATAATCTGTCTGCCTGCTGATCCATTCATAAATCTGGTGCAATTCGCTGTCTGTAAAATTGTTATCTTGTATCATTCGTGAGAGAATGTATCCATGCACAGGCGGTTTGCAGAAATTCCATCGGATCGTAGAATCGCTGACAGACCCGGGAATCTGCCCGAATTGATCCTGATGACTGAAGATAACTGCCATCTGCTGAAATGCCAGCTCATGGTGTCCTTTATTTAGTGCCGCTGCCATAAAGCAGTGATCCCAGCTCCATACCCCCGGAAACATATTTGTAGATGCATAGACAGCTGGGAAGCACAGATTGCCCTGAGCATTTACTGTGGCGGACCAGAGTACGTAGGCTGCGGGAGCAAGCATTTCTTTATAAGGGGCCAAAGGACTGGGAAATGCATTTACAAAGGCAGAAAATTTCTCGTTATTTTCACTCAGAACACTTTGAAAATCCGGCATGGTTCTATCCGGAAGCAGACTGTGGGTCGGAATGTCTTCGATCACAGCCAGAAATACGCCATCAGAACCACTTTTTACAGTAATTGCAGAATGATTATCGGAAGCCTTGCAGCTTCCTGAGGTATCAATCTGTATCTGCTGATCCAGCCGGAGTTCTCCCTCCGGCGTATAGATCAGATATCTACTGAGATTTTTATAACTGTTCACGATGCAGAATGGCATATCCTCCGTACCGAGAAGATAACTATACTCAAAATTATATATCGGCGAGGTATCGATCAAGATTCCATAATCCCTTCCTTTTCCTTTCAACAGAAATCTGTCAGGTTCTGAAAATGTAATTTCTATAGAGCCATGCTCTGACTGCAGACTTATGGAAACATAGGAAGTGGTCACTGTCCAGTCTGTTTCCGGAAGACCTTTATAGACTGGTACGATCTTAAGGCTTTCCATTCTGGATTTGGAAATTCCATGTAGAGATTTCAGGCAGAGATATCCGGTTTCGTCTGAAATATCTTTCTTATATGAAAGAGACATATAAGAACCAAAAAAACTAAAATCTGTCATTGATAAATCCATAGTAATTCTCCTAAATTCGATCTGTTTAAACAGGTATCCTGAATATTTTATAACATCTGATAAAAAGAAAGTCAATCCATATTAAAAAATTTTTCACTTTATTATTGACATACCTGTTTAAATAGGTTATGATGTAGCTGTTTAAACAGGAACCGAATAAAAAGTAAGGAGAAAAAAAGATGAGCAGTATGAAAGATGATGTCTCCAGAATTGTAAAAGCAATTGGTGGAGCAGAAAATGTTCAGTCGGCAACCCATTGTGTGACAAGATTACGTCTGATATTAAAGGATCAGAACAAGGTTGATGTCAAAAGTCTGGATAACATTGATCTTGTAAAAGGAAACTTCCTTGCAGGAGGTCAATTTCAGATTGTGATCGGGCCTAATGTTGGAAAAGTATATGAAGAGTTTGTTGAGCAGACGGATGCAAAGGAAGTTTCGAAAAATGATATGAAGCAGGAAATTGTATCTAAGCAAAATCCACTGCAGCGGCTGGTAAGGCTTCTCGGAGATATTTTCATACCGATTATACCTGCTATCGTTGCTTCCGGTCTTTTAATGGGACTTAACAATGTAATGGGAAATCCGGGGATTTTTTATGAGGATGCGTCTTTTATAGAAATGCACCCTGTATGGCAGGGCTTCTATGATGTGGTAAATCTGATCGCACAAACTTCTTTCAGTTTCCTCCCTGCGTTAGTGGGATGGTCGGCAGTGAAAAAGTTTGGCGGCAATCCGCTCCTTGGTATTGTACTCGGATTGATATTAGTAAATCCGTCACTAACAAGTGCCTATGATTATGCGGCTGATCCGGCTGCCTGCCCCACCTGGAATATATTTGGACTTCATGTTGCTCAGTGTGGTTATCAGGGGCAGGTACTTCCGGTACTGGTGGCATCCTGGCTTCTGGTAAAACTTCAGAAGTTTTTCGAAAAACATATACCTGACGCAGTACAGTTAATCTTCGTTGCTCCGCTGTCTCTTTTGATCACAGGTTTTGCTTCATTTATTGTGATCGGACCTATTACGATGGAAGGCGCTAACCTGATCACAGACGGAATTGTCGGCCTGTTTAATGTGGCGCCGGTTCTCGGCGGTGCGGTTTATGGATTGATTTGTCCGCCGCTTGTAATCACAGGTATGCATCATCTGTTCCTCGGAGTAAATCTGCAGATGGCAGGCAGCCTCGGTTATGTGACCTTATGGCCGGTTGGCGAGCCTGTTACCATCGCACAGGGTGCTGCGTGTCTTGCGGTTGCATACGTAGTGAGAAAAAACAGAAAACAGAGCAATGTGGCGCTTACGAGTGGCCTCTCCTCTTTTATGGGGATTACGGAACCGGCCATTTATGGTGTAAATTTAAGAAACAGATATCCATTCGTTGCAGTAATGATCGCAGGCGCGATCGGCGGAGCATGGATGGGATTCTGGGGAGTAAAATCTACCAGTGTAGGAGTTGGAGGCGTTTTAAGTTTCCTGAGTGTATTTCCGGAACAGTGGGGGCTGTATCTTTCCGGTGAAGTAATGACTTTTGTTATAACCATTGTGATGACTATCGTATTGTCGAGGACGAAACTGAATGCAGAACTGGAAACTGTAAAGGCAAACGGGATAATAAATAAGGAAGAGGCAGAAATACAGAAAGAAAGTTTAGAAAAAGAAGAGACAAAAAAGAAACTGGATTATTTAAGCGCATTTGTTTCCGGCAAGGTAATTCCCATTGAAGAAGTGAAAGATACTGTCTTTTCTCAGAAGACTCTTGGAGATGGACTGGCGATAGAGCCAACAGATCAGACGCTGGTAGCTCCGGCGGATGGAGAGGTGTCACTGGTTATGGAAGGAAGCTGTCATGCCTGCGGCCTCACGTTGGAAAATGGAATGGAAATTCTGCTTCATATTGGCCTGGATACAGTGGACATGGAGGGAGACGGATTCCAGCCGTTTGTAAAAGCCGGAGATAAAGTGAAAAAAGGGGACAGGCTGATTCAATTTGATCTAAAGAAGATAGAGAAAGCCGGACATCCGGCAACAACGGTCATGGTTATTACCGGAAATGAAAATGATGAAGAGATTCGTTTTCATACCGGATTTGAAGCGCAGGCTGGGAAAGATGTCATTGCATATTTAGGAGATAACAAATAATAACAACTGTTTTAGATATATTATTAACGGGGCTGGCTTTATGGGCAGCCCCGTCTGACAGCTATCTAACAACGTATTTTATCTAGGATATTTTCCGCACGTCTACCGTTCATAACTATAATTTTTTCCGTTTTTCTGGACAGAGTGATCTTTTCTGCGTTCCAATTCTCTTGTACTGCGTTTTTGGAAAGCACGGTCACGGAAAGCTTCTGAATCTTCACCAAGCCGGTCATCTATATCACTGACAGATTCATGAAATAGGGAAGCAGCGAATTTCTGTCCCATTGTCTCATATATCTTCCCATAAACCTGATCTCTGACAGTATTTCTTACATCAACCCTTGCATCAAGCAGTTCCTTTGATTTTTCGGGACTGACGTCTGCTTTGATTTCCTGGAACAGTTTTAGGTTTTTTGTTAATTGATCAGATAAGTTGTCATACTGTACATCCAGTTTCTTTAAAAAATCTTTCTGCCTTTGAAGAGAACTTTCGCTTGTCTTTATTTCGGATTCATTGTAATAATAATTATCATGGATAAGCCGTTCTTTTTGCGACAGCAATTCTTCGATATCCTCAGTAAGAGTTGTAATCTTCTGGCTGATCTGATAATATTTGACTGGCTGCAGGAAACTAAGTTCCTTTTTCTGTGACTGGAGGGATTCCTTTTCTGTCTGCTTTGTCCGGATCGTCTTTGTGATAGCTTTGTATTTCTTCAAAACCGGTGTGATCATAGAGATCCATTCTCTGGCGGAGGATGCCTGCATACGGTTATGGAACAGATAATAGCGG
>CALWLV010000203.1 GCA_944381595.1 uncultured Roseburia sp. | reverse complement strand
GAAATAGAGGTGGCTATCGTGCAGGGAGAAAAAATAGATATCGAAGAATTGATTCGGCAGGGAAATATTGTCCAGATTAAACTGCAGGGATATAGTATGTATCCATTGTTTGTTCCCGGACGGGACGAAGTACTGATAGAGCAGATTGAGCCGAAAGAAGGAAGGAGAGGAGATGTTCTCCTTTATCGGAGAGACAGTGGGATACTGGTGTTACATCGTGTATACAAACATACAAAAGACGGTTACTTCATGGTGGGAGATAACCAGACAGAAATAGAGGGACCATTAAGGGCGGACCAGATCAAAGGAAAAATGACGGCTTTTATTCGAAAAGGAAAAAAGTTTTCGGTCACCCATCCGGGATATGTGCTGCTCAGCAAAATATGGCTTCGGTTAAGACCATTTCGTCCGGTTATTTCCAGAGTGGCGAAAAAATATGTGAGGAGGAAAGTTTGAAACAAAGAAGTAGAGGTTATCCAAAAACAAAAGGGCATAACAAATAAACCATCCAAAGGGTGGTTTTAAAAAAGTAAATATAGACACAACACCTAATCAGGGAACAGGAACAGCATCATCTTTGATGACATATCCTCGTTGTTTTAGAAGATTAAGTGCCTGTGAAGTAGTAAGTATTTTTGATTCATTCACAGGACGTGATTCAAGAAAGCCTACTGGTGTATATGGTTTTAAATCTGTAAGTATGTGCCAGATAGCGGTCAGGATCATACGACAGATGGCGATGACAGCTTTCTTGTGACCACGACGTGCTTTTATGCGTCGATAACGGGTAGTAAATTCAGGATTTTTCTTCGATTTGATTAAAGCATTTGCAACTTGCACCAAAACTGGTTTAAAATAAGAACCAGCACGGGAAATCTTAGTAGATTTGATTTTTTGATTGCTTTGATCATTGCGAGGACAACATCCTGCCCATGAAACGAGGTTTTTAGCTGTGGGGAAAACAGACATGTCGCCTCCGATTTCAGAGAGCACCTGAATCGCAGTCATCGGGTTCTTATCGAATCCTGGGACGGTTCGTATAAGATTAAGGACTTCTTCGTATTTATCACTGAGACGAAAGATTTCCCGTTCTATTTCTGCTTGATGCTTTTCTAATTCATCGATGTGATTCAAACATTGTCTAAGTTTCACAGCTTGTTCTGTAGAAATGGCGCCATCAACAGCAGCCTGTATTTCTCCGATAGGAGTTTTACACCTGCCATCAACGAAAGGTGCTACATCAAAAGTTTCCCCAGGGTGTTGTAAAATCTGTTCCGTAATGGAACGAGAAGATTTACCAAATATATCAGAAAATACCTCATCCAGCTTGAAGTTGGATATGGTAAGACAGTTATGGGCACGATTCTTTTCACCGGTAATCATACATGTAAGTTTGAAACGGTATCTTACCAGATCTCTTAACTGACGGATGTCAGCCGGAGGAATAAAGGAAGGCTTGACCATACCACACATATACAGATCGCAGATCCATTTGGCGTCCTTGCGGTCAGTCTTATTTCCCTTTTGAGGCTTGGTATATTTGGGGTGAGATAGAGTAACCCAAACGTTATTCTTCTCCAGAATATTGAAAACAGGAATCCAATACTTTCCGGTAGATTCCATACAAACGTCAGTGCAGTTATATTTTGCAAGCCAGTCACACAACTCTTGCAACCCTTTGGTAAAGGAAGAAAAGCGAGCCTGCTTATACTCTGTACGTCTGTGAGTATCAGTGATACCAATGCAGGCATAGATCCAGGTTTTGTGGACATCAAGTCCACAACAATTATTTTTGAGAATTTTAAAGGACAATAAAATAACCTCCTGATAATTTGTAGTTATAAAACTGACAGTGACTGGTCATCCGGCAAAATCGAGTCGACTTTGGAAGAGATAAGTTTACGGGCTACTGTTATGCGCCATTCATTGATGCCTTAACGGATGACCGACAACAAATATTTATACGAGGTCGCCGCTATACAGCCCCGCCACTCACCTCCACGTGTTCTGTAGTGTGTCAGTCTTATAAGCTAAATATATCAGAAGGAAGATAGAATTAAAAGTGAAGGGCAGCCAATTTGTTTCATGACGCATTGGTGCCTTTCGCAGAAAGGCGGATTATATTTATGAAGAAGTACGCAAGAACAGCATTACTGGCGGTGATGACCGGTGTGACAATGCTGGTATCCGGATGTGCAGCAGGCAAAGAAACGGTGGAGAAAACCACGAAGGAAACGGAGTATCAAAGAGAAAAAATGACTTATACCAGGCAGGCAGAGTATTTGGATCGCGGGCTGGTGGCAGTCAGAACAGAGGAAGGTGTGTTTTTAAGCTGGAGATTTCTTGGAACTGATACCGAAAATATCAAGTTTCATGTGCTTCGGAATGGCAGTCCGATTACCGATGAGCCATTGACAGACAGTACGAATTATCTGGATTTGGAGGGAACAGAGCAGAATACATATTCCATACAGATTTTGAACGGATCAGAAGTAACAGAATCGGAGCCTGTGACTGTATGGGCGGCGAATTATCTGGATGTACCAATTCAGGCACCGGAAGCAGGTATGACATTGGATGGTGAGTCTTATCAATATAGTGCAAATGATGCCAGTGTCGGCGACCTGGATGGTGATGGAAGTTATGAAATCATTTTGAAATGGGAGCCGTCCAATGCCAGGGATAATTCAAAAGACGGATATACCGGCAATGTGTACCTGGATGCCTATGAGTTAGATGGTACCAGATTATGGAGAATCGATCTTGGGAAGAATATCCGGGCAGGGGCACATTATACACAGTTTATGGTTTATGATTTGGATGGCGACGGAATAGCGGAAATGGTTTGTAAGACGGCGGATGGAACCATGGATGGTGTGGGAAATTGTATTGGTGATGCCACAGCAGATTATCGAAATTCTGCGGGACGAATTCTGGAAGGACCGGAATATCTGACTTTATTTGATGGAAAAACAGGCGCTGCATTGGATACCATAGAGTATGAACCGGGACGGGGAACCGTCAGTTCCTGGGGAGATGACTATGGGAATCGTGTTGATCGGTTTTTAGGCGCGATTGCTTATCTGGACGGAGAAACACCAAGTGTCATTATGTGTCGGGGATATTACACTAGGGCAGTTCTGGTCGCCTATGATGTGGTGGATAAGAAACTGGTGAAACAATGGATATTCGACAGCAATATTCCGGGAAACCGTGGGTATTCCGGGCAGGGAAATCATAATCTTGCTGTGGCAGACGTGGACTGGGACGGCAAGGATGAGATTGTATACGGTCAATGCGTCATCAATGAAGACGGAACAGGACTGGTCAGTACCGGATTGGGACATGGAGACGCCATCCATGTGGGCGATTTTCTTCCGGACAGAGATGGTTTGGAAGCATGGGGATGTTTGGAGTCATCCTATGGTGCCGCACTGTGGGATGCTTCCAATGGAGAAATCATACTAAGAGTTCCGGGAAAGAAAGATACGGGCAGAGCGATAGCTGGTAATTTCGTATCTGGAAATAACAGTGCAGAATTTGCGTCGGCAGCAGATAATGTGGTTTATGATGGAGAAGGAAAGCAGGTGGCTGCATGGAGCAGCTTTACCAAATGGTCACAGAATTATGCTGTATACTGGGATGGAGATTTGGAACAGGAAGTCATGGATCGGACGATGATTGATAAATATGGAAAGGGCAGAATCTTCACAGCAACAGATGTATATGCAATCAATGGGACAAAGGCCAATGCCAGTTTGGCAGGAGATATACTGGGAGATTGGAGAGAGGAGATTGTTTGGCCAAAATCGGACGGAAAGGCCCTTCGTATTTATACTACCACTGAGCTGACCGATTACCGTATTCATACGCTGATGCATGATTTGCAGTACCGCTGTCAGATAGCATCCCAGAATGTGGCATATAATCAGGGAGCCTGCACCAGTTTTTTTCTGGGGACAGGATTTGAACTGCCGGACCAGCCGGATATCCGGGTCACAAAACAGTAATATTAGAAGCGTCTGAAAAGTACAATAGAATAGAACAAAGCGAACCAAGGGAAGTTCTGTTATGGAAAAATTTGAACAAATGGTAAGTGCAGCAGATACTTTTGTATGGGGCTCTGTTATGCTTTGGCTGTTGCTTGGAACCAGTATTTTTCTGACCATTCGCACAAAGGCTCTTGCATGGAGAAATTTAAGATATGCATTGAGAACAACTTTGAGTAAAGAGGCAAGACAGAAGGGCAGCGGAGAAGGAGATGTATCCCCATTTTCTGCACTGACAACAGCTCTTGCGGCAACCATCGGAACGGGAAATATTGTAGGGGTGGCCACAGCTATGGTTTCCGGAGGTCCGGGTGCATTGGTATGGATGTGGATTTCTGCCTGCTTTGGATTGACCTCCAAGTTTGGTGAATGTATGCTTGCCATGAAATACCGTGAAGTGAACGAAAGGGGTGAGATGTGCGGCGGCCCCATGTACACCATGAAAAAAGGATTCAGGCATAAGAAACTGGGAAGTATCCTTGGGTTCTTGTTTGCTTTTTTTGCAGTAGCAGCTTCCTTTGGAATTGGAAATATGACGCAGGCAAATTCCATCTCTTCTGCTGTACAGGAAACCTTTGGAGTGCCGCCATGGAAGGTGGGGCTGGTTGTTACCCTTTTGGCACTGGTGATTATCGCAGGAGGTATTCGCACCATTTCCAAGGTATCCTCTGTGGTAGTGCCGTTTATGGCCATTTCTTATGTGGCAGCGGGGTGTATGGTTATCCTGGGAAATATTTCACAGGTGCCCTCCGGGCTTGTTATGATTGTTTCCATGGCATTTTCGCCGGAATCCGTCACAGGTGGTATGCTGGGCACTGTCACCGCATCCATGATGAATGCGGTGAGATATGGAGTGGCAAGAGGAGTGTTTTCCAATGAAGCAGGCATGGGTTCGGCAGCCATTACAGCGGCGGCGGCAGCAACGGACCATCCGGTACGTCAGGGTTATATCAGTATGACAGGCACTTTCTGGGATACCATTGTGGTATGTACGATGACCGGAATTGTCATCGCATCATCCGGAGTACTGGGAACTACACATATCACGGCAAACAGTGACTATGCCATAACAGGAAACAAAATAGTACTGGCAGATTTTGAGAATAATGGAGAGCGGGTATTTACATATGAAGTATCTGATGGTATGATTGTGTTAATGGATTCGGAACAGATGAAAAGAACGCTGACTTTTTACGAGGATACAGATGGAAAGACAGAAGGAGCGGGGGCTGGTGCCGGAGTAGTATCCCGGGGAAAGATACAGGGAACATTTGTGGATGAAACAGGCAATGTCTATAAATTCTATCCGGATGGCACCTATGTGTATGAGGAACTTTATACTGGTTCTGCATTGACCATTCAGGCATTCCAGTCTGTTCTTGGCGGGGCGGGTGGCTGGTTTGTATGTATCAGTATTACCTTATTTGCTTTCTCCACCATCATCGGTTGGGAGTATCATGGAGAGAAGGCATTTGAATATTTGCTGGGAACCTGCAAATATAATCTGTTTTACCGTGTCATATTTTCGTTGGCGGCGTATATGGGAGCGACCATGGCAATGGACCTGGTATGGAATTTGTCCGATATTGCCAATGCTTTGATGGCAATTCCAAACTTAATTTGTCTTTTGATGTTAAGTGGGGAAATTGCAAGAGATATGAAGGAATTCCAGAAAGAGATTGATAAAAAATAATGAATTTCTAATCTGATTTTAATCTTTTATTCCTTTTACTTTCATGTTTGGGCTGTATGATATCAGTATCAGATAGCAAAAAGGAGGATTTCATATGGAACAATTAGAAAAAGTGGAAAAATTAAGGGAGAAGACAGGAGTCACCTATGAGGAGGCAAAGAAAGCCCTGGAAGAGAATCAGTGGGATGTCTTAGATGCCATTGTGGCGCTGGAAAATCAGGGAAAAATAAAAGGGCCGCAGATGTCCGCCTATTCTACAGATAAGGAACAGTTTGGGGATTTTGAAAAGGCAGCGAAAGATTATGAAAACAGCAGCAGCAAGATGACCTTTGGTCAGGTAGCTGATAAATTCCTGAAATGGTGTGGAAAAATCATAAAAAAAGGCTGTGAAAATTTCTTTGAAGTGAAGAAGAATGGAAAAGATATTTTAAGCATCCCGGTATTGGTTTTGGCGATTGTTTTCCTGCTGGCATTCTGGGCAGTGATTTTATTGCTGGTTGTTGGTTTGTTCTGTGGATTCCAGTACTCCTTCCGGGGAGAGATGGCAAAAACCATAGACATCAATTCTGCCTGTGACAAGGCGTCCAAAACTTGTGAAAATATCAAAAAAGATTTTACCGGAGAAGAATAAAAAACAGGAGACAGGATGAATAAGAAGATTTTATTGATTGAAGACGAAGAGCAGATTGCCAGATTTGTGGAGCTGGAGCTAAAACATGAAGGATATGAAGTGGAAAAGGCATTTGATGGAAGAACCGGACTGCAGATGGCAGAGAGCGGAAACTTTGATCTGATTCTTCTTGACATTATGCTTCCGGAATTAAATGGACTTGAGGTATTGAGAAGAATTCGAAAAAGTACAGAAGTACCGGTGATTATGCTGACAGCCCGGGATGCCGTAATGGATAAGGTATCCGGGCTGGATGCAGGAGCAGACGATTATATTACCAAGCCATTTGCCATAGAAGAATTACTGGCAAGAATCCGCGTGGCATTGAAAAAATCCGGCAGGAAAGGAAAACAGGAATCTCAGAAACTGACGGCAAAAGGTGTGGTACTGGACGATGAACGTCACGAAGTAAGTTTCCGGGGAGAACGGATTGAACTGACCCACCGGGAATTTGAATTGTTAAAAACCCTTATGGTAAACAAAAATATTGTGCTGGACAGAGACTGTCTGTTGAATCAGGTTTGCGGATATGAATATACAGGAGAAACCAATGTGATAGATGTCTATGTGCGATATCTCAGGACAAAAATTGATGACCGGTTTGGAATAAAATTAATTTCCACCATCCGTGGTGTGGGATATGCGATTAAGGAAGACTAGAGATGGGAGGCAATTATGACAGGACAGAAAGCAACCTCATCCATAGCAAGACAGATCAATTTAAACTTCTGGGGGAGGCAGTTATTCGTATTTTTATGTATGGATTTACTGCTTCTCTTTTTGGTGTGCATTACTTTTTTTCAATTCCAGGAGCAGAAAATTCCACAAAATGATGAAGTACAGAGACGTTATATTGACAATTATCAGGATTTTTCCAAAATGGATTATGTCATTGAGACAAAGGATGGAATGGTATATACATATCGAATCAGGGAATATGTGAATGTTCTGGTCAAGCCGGCCATTGTCATCGGCATTTTTGAACTTCTGGTACTGATAGGAAATCTGTTTAAGACAAGACAGATTCGAAGAATCATGAGACCATTGCAGGATGTGGCGAGAAAAGCGGAGGAGCTGAGTAAGCTTGCAGGCAGTCAGGATAAATTTTTAAACCTGGAGCATGCCATTTCTAATATTAAGCCTACAGAGCCCGGGGCAAAACTGGTGACCGGTGATAAGGAACTGCAAAGTCTTGAGGTTGCCATTAATAATCTGCTGGAACGGATGCGGGAAAGTTATAGGCAGCAGAATCGGTTTGTATCCGATGCTTCCCACGAACTGCGCACGCCCATAGCAGTGATTCAGGGATATGTCAATATGTTGGATCGATGGGGAAAAGAAGATGAAAGCGTCCTGAACGAATCCATTGAGGCATTGAAAAATGAATCTCAGCGGATGAAAGAACTGGTAGAACAGCTGCTCTTTCTGGCAAGAGGAGATAGTGGTAGAAATACTTTAAAGAAAGAAGATTTCTCATTGACAGAGCTTGCAAGGGAAGTGTACGAAGAGGCCATGATGATTGATGAAACACACACATATGTATTTCGGGGTGAAGAAGAGATTACCATGAATGGCGATGTGACTATGATTAAGCAATCCATGCGAATCTTTATGGATAATGCAGCCAAGTATTCGAAAGAAGGAACAACCATTTCTCTAACCGTCCGGCGGAAGGGAAATCATATTTGTTATCAGGTGCAGGATGAAGGGGCAGGAATGGCAGAACAGGATATTGTCCATGTGTTTGAACGTTTTTACCGCTCAGATAGTGCCAGAAACAGTAAGAATGGAGGAACGGGACTGGGGTTATCCATTGCCAAATGGATTGTGGATGCCCATGGAGGAAACATCGAGGTTTTATCACGTTTGGAATTTGGAACCAGATTTACTGTAATTTTTTAAAAAAATTTTTGAAAAAAATGCAAGCATTTATATTTCTTCCGTACTTAATATACAGAGGGATATAAATAATTAATACGGGAGAATAACATTTGGGGTTATTTGATGCTCGTGAAAAAAAGAACCTCCGCGGCGAAACTGCCTGCAGGAGGTTCTTTTTTTGTTTATTTTTCCCATCGTCCGGAGGCACCGCATGGAAGCACCAATCCATTGGAGGAAACAGGAAGACCAATTTCAGAAGCTTCCACATGTCCGCCAAATTTCTTTACGATTTCCACAGACATCATATAGGTAAGGACGGAAGGGGCAAGGCCTGTTGTATAAGAATTAATTAAGAAGAAAATAGCGTCTTCGGATAAAATCTGGGTGCAAAGTTGAATAAATTCATGAATGGAATCTTCAATCTTCCAGATTTCACCTTTTGGTCCCCTTCCATAAGAAGGTGGATCCATGATGATGCCATCATATTTATTTCCACGGCGTATTTCCCGTTCTACAAACTTTTTGCAGTCGTCTACCAGCCAGCGAATTGGTGCGTCGCCAAGTCCGGAGGATTGAGCATTTTCTTTTGCCCAGTTTACCATACCCTTAGAGGCGTCCACATGGGTTACCTGTGCTCCGGCAGCAGCGGCAGCCAGAGTAGCACCGCCGGTATAGGCAAATAAGTTCAGCACTTTTACAGGTCTGCCGGCATTTTTGATTTTATGGGAAAACCAGTCCCAGTTTACCGCCTGTTCCGGAAATAATCCGGTATGCTTAAAACTAAAAGGTTTTAGATGAAAAGTCAGTGACCGGTAATGAATACTCCACTGCTGCGGAAGATCAAAAAATTCCCACTCTCCTCCGCCTTTGGTACTTCTATGATAATGACCATTTCTATGTTTCCATTCATGTAAAGTTCTCGGTGTATTCCAAATCACCTGCGGGTCAGGACGGACCAGGATGTAATCGCCCCAGCGTTCTAATTTTTCGCCTCCCGAACAATCCAACACCTCGTAATCTTTCCAATTATCAGCAATCCACATAGTATTCTCCATTTCTTTTGTTTTTTCACAAAAAGATTGTACTATTAATTTAAGGTTCTGTAAATAATAAAATGATGTTGGGGTCAAAAGCCCCCAACTATGGTGCCTACGGATTGTTCCGTGCTGCGCACTCTCGCAATCCGTCCCAATATGTGATACAGTTCTGTAAACAGCGCATCCGATTGCTCCGGCACAAGGGTATAAACCATATCATTCATATATAAATAGGTACTGGTAAAACTAATTCCTTTTTCTTTGCCGTCATCACAGTGAAGTATCACCCAGGAATGGCCGGCAAGCTCCGGGTAATCTTCTTCACTTCCTACTTCGGTAAACTCTAATGATGCAAACAACTGAAAAATTTTTGACATTTCTTCTCTTTCGGTAATCGTGTTTTTTCCGAGAGCAGGATGTGCTGTAACTTTTTCAACCCCGGTAAAAAAGTCGCTTGTAAAAATATCATTCTTTGATTCCACAATATAAGTTTCACGTTCGTTCTGTGTGGTGTCTGTACTCTGTTCAGTGGTATTGTTATCAGCTGTATTGTTATTGCAGCCGGAACAGGTTAACAACAAACAGGACAGTATGAAAATCATCCTTTTTTTTCATCATAATGCTTTCCTCCTTTAAAAAATATAATCTCTCGGAATCTCCAGCCCTTAATTTATAAGGCTTCGAGATTCCTTTTTTATTAAAATCCCCCACTTTTTTGTCAAAAACACTTGACAAATCCATCGAAAAATGCGGCGCTTCGCGCCCTT
>CALWLV010000202.1 GCA_944381595.1 uncultured Roseburia sp. | reverse complement strand
CCGGTGGCTGCGGTGCCTGCGGTTGTGGCACCTGCGGTTGTGGCGCCTGTGGTTGTGGTACCGACTGTTGCAGTACCTGCGGCTTTTGTGCAACCGGCTCCTGCGGTAAAGAAAGCTGTTGTGAATTTTGCAGTTCCTGAAGATTAATCCTCTTTCCGTTCAACTCATCAATTGTCTGCATAAAATTTGCAAGCGAAAAACTGGAGTGGCTATTCAGACAGCTGATAATCTTTGCTACATAATCACAATTTTCCGTCTGATCATAGGTAACTGAGAATACCAGATTTTTAAAGAAAGACAGGACATCATTAAAATTCCCCCGCTGAACCGGAAGACAGATTAACTCTGCCTCACAGGTTGTCACATCTACAAAAATGAAATCCAGATCCAATAGAATTGTATTTGCATCCAGCATATATTCTTCTGCCGAGAGCAGTGCCTTTGATACACTGGAGAGGATACCCAGAATCCTGTTTTTACTGGTGGCACCCGCCAGAAATGTACTTGCCGATACTTTCGCACTGATATTGTATTTTAAATATTTTCTGTCATCAATCTGTGTGTAAATCACTGGTGCCAGACCGGCAATTTTATTGTTGTTAATCATCCCAAGACTTAAGCTGTCAATGATATCTGAACCATCAATCTCATAGACCAGATATGTATTATTCCCCTGATTTTCATATGTAATATTATTCATGATCTATTCCTCCATCTATTCATAATCTATGCAGCTGCGGAATAAAGTCTCAGCCGGAACCATGTATCCTCCATTTTTACAAAACAGGTCATGGAACTGTTAAAATTTCTTACATCCTCAAACTGAAAATCAATTGCAGTTTCATTTTTCTCGTTTATATAACCCCATTTTCCGTCTTTTTTTACCGCTGCCAATCCGTTGGAAAAGGATTTTGCATCTTCATACTGCGGTTCGATTGCCATTTTTCCTTTGCTGTCTATAAATCCCCATTTTCCATCTTTTTTCACAGCCGCATAGGTTCCGTCAACGAAAAGTCTGGCATCTTCATAATACTCTTCTGAAACCTTATTTCCTTTGCTGTCCGTCAGCTGATATCCCACACCTTCTTCATTTGTAAAGGCCATTCCATGCCGGATTGCATACCCGCTGTCGTCGATGATGAGACCTGCGTACTCCGCGTCACTTATCTTTTCAAATTTATCATTTATCAGAATCCATCTGTCATTTTCTTTTACAAATGCTGCGTTTCCATTAAAATTTGTAACAGCCACATAGGTATTTCCCTGCTGTGTGCCTTCCGCATTATAATAAACAAAGGTCTCTCCCTGCTTTGCCCAATATTTATTTTCCGTGAAGATACCCAATTCCTCCGGTTGGATTTCCCCTTTATAATTCATCGTGCGATTCTCTTCCATATCAAGAAAGAGTGCTTCCCCTTCCTGCGTAATGACAGGTACACATTCCGAAGCATAATTTCCTACAAACTTATAAGAAAAAGAAATCTCTGTACCACCGGTACTGTTAATCAATCCTTTATTTCCATTCTCAATTTCCGCAATACAATGTTCGTTGAAATATTCTCCCACATTTACAAGTGATGTGTCTTCCATATAATAAGTATATTTTATTTCGGCCATTATTTTTTCAATGTCCTCAGAAACCAGTCCTCTCTTTCTCATAGTATCGTGCACACTGTAGATATTCTCATAATCTTCTGTTCGCATATAGAACGCCACTGCATACTCATATGCCGTTACATCCTTCGGATAATTCTCCAACATATCCTCGTATAAACGTTCTGTATCCAACTCCATTCCCTGCTGTTCGTAACAATCCGCTATTTTCTTATCGATTCCCACCGAACTTTGAATTGCCTTTGCCTTGCTATATTCGTCTATTGCTTTGACATACAGCTTCTCTTTGTAAAACTTATCTCCCTGACTTATGTATCCATTGATTTCCTGATTTGTTCTATTGATGTTGTCAAAAAAATAATAGACAGAAATGACCATAAGGAAAATCATAATAACAGGCACTAATTTTCTATAATTTTTCATATAATCTCCTTTCTCAAATCCCCATCAAAATGGCCGACACATAAGTTCCAATCAAAATAAACGGGGCAAACGGAATGACATCTTTTTTATTTTTCCGTCCCGCACAGATTAAGTAAATAGATGCAATAAATGCAACGATTAAGGTTAGCATAACTGCCGTAAATAATTTTCCGCTTCCCAGATACAGTGCCATGACTGCCAGCAGTTTTACATCTCCCATTCCGATGGCATTTTTCATAATCAAATTACACACAAAACAGATTGCAAATACAATGGCTGCCGTGATTAGCGCGTTCAGACAGATATTCAGAACCTTCTCTTTCCGTATGACCGTCTCCGGAATCAGCAAAATAACCCGGATTCCCACCGCAAAGGCTATGATTTTATTCGGTATCCTGAAAAATTGGAAATCATAAAAAGCTGCGGGATACAAGATTGCAAGTACCGTTAAAGTCTTAATATTTTCCATGACCGTATTATTTTTGTATAGGAATACATAAAACAACGCCACACTGATACTCAGAAGGAATGCGATTACCGTATATTTCTGAACCGCCTGTTTTGCTATTTTGTTTTCCTCTGTCTCATATTCCGGCAGAAAATGAAATAAATAGATTCCTGCCAGTGTCGATATCACTGAAAATAACAGTGTTATAATGAAATTCAGGTTCATAAGATTCCTCCCGCCTGCTATCCGGCTGCTTCGATTCCGCTTCCCCAGGCCTTTGTCAATGCACATTGCTGAATGGTAAAATTAAAATCAATATTGAATAATTTCACCACATGAATTTTATAGGTTACCACCAGCTGAATCCGCTCTGTCTCTCCATTGGCAAATATTTTGGTCTTGTCAAAACTAAGCCCTTTTAAATAGGAGCCGTCTTTTGGTTCAATATGGCTTTTTCTCAGAAATTCTTCCGCAGCCGCATTATTGTCCTTGCTGTTTCCGGTTTTTAAATTTTTTACCATAAATGCTTTTCCCAGAACTTCCCCCAGCAAATAGGACTTTGCCCCTTCCAGTGCTTCATTTCCCACCATGGCGGCCATACTTTTCATAAATGTTTTCGGGTCTGATAACTGGGTGCTCCATTGTTCATAAATATCTTCCGCAGTATTTTTCGTTGAGCTCATATCACGAATCAGTTTGTCTATATCAATATCGCTGTTTGAAATGGCATTTTTATCATCCACCAGTGTTGATGTCATGGTGTCCAATCCTTCCAGCGTATTGGTAATCGTTGTTCTGCTGCCATCTCCTGCCTCATATAAATCATTCTGAAGGTCATTGGCTCCCGTCAGAATGTACAAATAGGTATACTGGGAAATTTCCTTTGCTGCAATATTCAATGCCGTTCCGATTTTTGCCTGAGTCACACAGATATTGATTATGGATAAAAACATGATTATAGCAAAAATAAAAAACGGAAAACTGACACAAGCCTCTACGATAATCGCACCGTCTTCTTTCTTCTTATTTTTCATAACTACCTCATCTTTCCGGCAATCTCCTGCAATTAATAACCTCTTGCCATTGTTCCGCTTATGGTTCTCCACTTTTCATCACTGATTAATGCATCGACATGATAACCATTATAAATGCCAAGCTGAAATACCAGTGGTTTTACCACCGCAGAATATGACAGAGAAAATTGTGTGATGCATTTTGACAGCTGATAATCGGAATTTTCATAAATTTTTTCCGCCATATTTGCCTGAATCACATCGCCGATACGCTTATATACTGCATTTACCTTTGTCTCATTTGAGGAGGATAATTGAACATACAGGAGCAATGTCAGATAATCACTATAAAACATACGCCCCGATTTATCCGGCTGACCATCCTGTGTGTCCGTTGCGCCCCCGCCATATTCTGACAGGATATCCGAAAATTTCCGATCCAGACTGACAACCCACTCTGCTTCTGTGGCATTGGAGCCTGATTTATATAACCGGACTGGAATCCCCTGTGTTAACAGCTGCACATCATTCCAACTTTCCGCTCCCACCAGTGCCAGAATCATGACCACTTTCATCAGCGGTGCCGGTATAATTCCTGATGTGGCAGCTGATATGGAATTGGCCACATTGGATATCAAATCATTGTTCCAGAAAAGGCGGTATCCCGGAATTAAATTAAATGAATATCTGAGAGTAAACAATTCCTCCTTGACATCCTTTAAGTTATTTTTATTTTCATTTCCAAATAAAATATACTCTATTTCCCTCTGGTAGGCATAATTGTTATCTGAATTAATCGGCTTATTTGTCAGTGACATATTCTGGGGATTATTGGGATCCTCATTTTGGGTCAGATTGTTAATTTTCTCTTTCTCAGCCGAATCGGTGATACCGTTTGCTGTATCATTGATAAGATTCTGACTCAATGCATATTTGGTCGACAACTTGTCCAGCTGTTCTTCCTGCAAATCATGCGCTGTCATATAATTGTATTTCATCTCGTTTTCATACGACGCATAGCTGAACATACTCATGCAATATTCCGTCACATACAGCGTATCCCTTGCATCTTTTAAGGTTCCTTCCCAATCCTGTGCCAGATTTCCTGCCAGACTCAGAATGGAACTAAAAATAGAAATCTTAGATGAGGTATCCGTAAAGCCGGACGGATAATTCTCTGCCTTTAATCCATTGATTTCCGCAACTGTACTTTCCTCTGCTTCGATTTCTCTGTCTTCCTCAGCGTCCGGATCATCTTTTATCTTCTTGTATGTTTCCTTTGCATTGTTATACTTCTCATCATTCTTTAACCCTTTAAATTTTTCCCGGATATAGGTGTACAAATGGGGGGAATTCTTTGACATATCCGGATGATTGCTGCCGGATGATTCCGGAGACAGGGAATGATTTCCGACAGAAGGCTGAAACCTCTGATCCGCTAACTGTTTCAAATCCCCTTTCGTTACTTTTCCATTGATGTTTTCTTCCGGGCATATTGTTTTTGCCGCAGAAACAAAATCACCCAGATCCTGTATCTTAACGATGTTTGTCTCTCCATACTTTAAATCCTCTGTAATATATGCCAATACACCGCTCAAATAGTTGTAACTTGCCTGCACCCGTTTTTGAAATTCTACAATATCCTCCTGGCTGACAGCTTCTCCCCGATTGACGGTCTCCTGCACTCTTTGTTTGGATTCCTGACAGTAGCTTCCTGGCTCCTGGGAATAGTTTGCAGAAGAATCCCATGTATTGATTGTATTGGAATATTCAGTTGCCAGCTGATACAGACTTTTTTCAAATATACCATCTTTTTCCACCATATTTAACACATTCTGCAGACATGACAGACCCGTCTGCATCTTCTCCCTGTAACCATTCAACTGACTGTGCATCGTCCGAATATCGGAATCATCTGCAGTTCCTGCTACTTCATTGACGACTGCCGCATCACTGCATACATTGTTTATTTTATTTAAAATATACAATACTCTTGTTTTTTCATCCGAGAGCTTACTGTTAGTAAATGCTTTCTTTGTGATAAAGGAATCATAATAGTCATAAACTTCTTCTATCGCCTGATAAAGTGTAACTGTATTTCCTTCCATATCAATTATGCTGTTCTGTATGTTCTGCAGCTCATTCTTTACCGTTTCCTCATTTCTTCTCTGATAAATGGTATATACTTCATTGTATTTTTTTCCTAAAATAATTGCTTGATCCATATATGCTTTTATCTGACTTGCATTCTTACGATAGGTCTGTACTGCAAACTGCACATCATCTAAATCAGAGTTTCCTGCCTGGTTATAAACTCCCTGCTGATTAAATTTCTGATCCAGAGTCTTTTTTGCATCTTCAAAGTCTTCGATATCCGTCAGCAGCCGTGTTACCGTATTTGCATTTATATCCATGGACACCAGTTCCCCTTTTGGGGGAATTTCATTGAAATACATATCATCCAACAGAAAAAAGGGATCCGATATATCAATATTAATATAACGTTTTACTGCCCGCTCATGTACCGAACTGTATAAATCATTTACCTTGTCTGAACGAATTGTCTCCTTCATTTCTGTGATATAATTCTCTGTAATTCCCAGCGATTGATAGTTTTCCAATTCACAATAGATATCATACAATCTCTCCAGCAATTCATTTTCCGCTTCGTATGCTGCCTGTTCTTTTTCCTGCAAATCCTCATCCTTATCCAGATATTGAATCTGTTTATGTTGATTTTTCAGACGTTCCAATAATCCCGTCACCAATTCCACCGGCGCCCGGTATTTCATGAATTCTACTATCTGCGACTGCAAAAATACCGGATTGGATAAATTCGCATTGGATACACCGGAAGCTGTTAATTCCGGTATTTCCATCAACAGCAAATTAGCTATGTTTTCCTGCTCTGTCGTGATAATATTGTCCCGTCCGATTAACTGACCTCCATTATTTGCAATTCCTGTCACCTTTTCCCACCACTGATCCAGAAGTTCTTCATCAACCAGCTGAGAATTCAAACAGTTTTTAAAATATTCCTCCGCCACATCGAGTGTGTCCTTCGTATCCTGTGAGGAACCCATCAGACCATAGTACTCTTTGAGCTTACTGTCATAATTGGTCAATGCTGTATTTAAAGCAAGATCGGCGGAAGATGTCAAAATTGGTTTCGCCAGTTCGATTCTGCTAATTTCCACAAAAATTCCTGATAATGCAAGAACAGGAACCAGAATCAGGATTAAAAACAAGGTTACTGCACCGTTATTTTTTTGAAACACTTTCATCTTCTGCCTCCCGTTAATCTATAAATGTTTTTACTTTTTCTATCATTTCCTTAAATTTATCATCCAGTTTTGTTCTCTCCACATAATCAATAATCATATCTACATTTCGGATAAATTCCGGGCAATCCGACACCGGAACTTCCACATGGGAAGAACTGTTGACCTTAAATCTTGTGCCAAAAAGGCTGATTGGTATATTTATCTCATAGGTGGCATTGGCCTTTACGGTCTGTGCCACAAAATAATTGCTATAATCCAACGTCAGATTCAGATTCCTGACTTCCATTCCTCTGAAATATCCGCTGTCCAGTTTTTCTATTTTTCTGTTAATTTCTGTTCTCACACCTTCTACCAGATTTTTTGTCTCCCCGGAAAAGAGGTACTGATATGGTGTGTTGTCCGGCGCATCCTTGATACTTTCCGGCACGGAACCGTTATCCAGCATATAACGCAACAGACTGTCGGTACAGTAAGCCGTTCCATTGATGACCTCTGTCTGTATAATGGCTTCCACACGGCTCTGCTGGTAATAGGCATTCCCAACCGTCAGCAGCATCACAACAGTCAGTATCACCAGAGGAAATATCATGACTGCTTCCATGATGACGGTTCCCTGCTCTGTATTCTCTTTTTCAATCATGATATTCCCTCCTAAATCAATCACCAAGGTTATACGGTAGGTTTTTCGGTTGCAATCTCCTTTGCTTGTTTTGTAACCCCCTCCATAACACCTGTTATTAAAGCTTCCAATTCCTTTCTGAATATAATTGCCAGAAAAATAACAATTCCACACAGTACAACGATGGAAACGATATTGACATCTCCCCGCTCTTCTGTCTTAAATCTGTGAAATCTTGTCATACCTGCAATGTACCATTTGTCAAGCATATGTAACATATTTTTTCCTCCTTTTGTTTGATTCTATGATTAAGCTCCTAAATTTGCAAAAATAGGAACTATGATCATCAATAACACTCCAATGAACATAATCATCATCGGTATCAATAACTTTGCGGAAGCCTTTTCTCCCTCTCTCCTTGCCAACTGCTGCCTGAGTTCCCAGACCGAGGAGCTCTGCTCCTGCAGCATCATGGTCAGCTCGCTGTTTCCCTTTATCAATCCCTGTATGATGGTAGAAGAAAATTTCCGGATTTCCGGAATCATGCTTCTGGCAGCAAATCCACTGATTGCATCGATTTCCGATACACCGTTATTCATATCTGCCACAGATTTCTGCATCTCCTGATAGATTTCCGTATTTCCGTTATAAGCGACCAACTCCCAGGCTTCTTTTAATATTAGTCCGGCATTGGTAAGCAGGGCAAGTTTCGACACAATCTCCGAAAAATCACTCATCATACTTTCCGAGCGTTTCTTAATCTTTGTGTCCAACAGGGTTCCATAATAGTAATATCCCGCCCAGGCAAACATCACGATCAGAAGCTCGGCTGCCGGTTCCCCCAGCAGTCCATACATTGCAAATCCTGCGGTCAGTATGGTTGCGGCTATGGTAATCTGCTGACATCGAATGACCCGCAGATAGTAATCTTCAAATTTTGAATCATAAAAAATATTGATTTCCTGCCTTAATTTTCGGTCTTTTGCTCCAGTAAACGGATAATGAATTAACTCCAGCGCTGCATATCCTATCCCATAGATTTCTTTTAACGGATACTCTTTCTCGTCCAGAATGTCGAAATAAGAGTTATACTTCATCCCCATGAAATATAAAATGAGATAAAGGAGAAGGAATATGGCTCCCAGACCAAATATGATAAAATCTATTGTTGTAACCATGCGTTGTGACCTCCCTGCTTTATATCCTGATATTCATGATGGATCGTCCCACAAAATAAGCGATTACAAACATCGCAACGCCTATGATTGTGGAAATGACTCCCGGCAGCGTGGCAAAATTTGCTGCAAACTCTACACTGGTTCCTTTCATCATACCCACCAGAATCACTGGCATGAGCAGCATAATATTAATCTCGGATTTGTTTGCCGTCATCATGGTTTCGATATCCGCCTGAATGGAAATCTTATCTCCCAGTATCTGCTGGGTGTTTCTGATAATATCTTTGATGTTTCCGCCTTTCCGGTAACTGATTTCAAATACCTGAGAAAAACTCTTGATATCTTCAATTCCACTACGGATTCCCAAATCCATCAGCATATCTTCAATGGCAAAATTGTTCATAATGCCGCTTAGGATTACCTCCAGTTCATAGACAATATCTGCCGTTTCACCATATTGCAGTTTTAAATCATTGTGAGCACTCTGCAGAGAATCCTGTACATTATTCCCTGCATTTAAGGAAGTCGTCATAGACTCCAGCAAATCCCCAAACTGCTTTTTTAAATTGTTTTTTCGTTTTAATAAAATCTGCTGATTTCTGACCGGAAGAAATAATTTTCCTGCCACACTTCCTGTCACAAGGACAATCACTGCGTCCGAAATCCGGGTCATTGTTGTCGCCTCATAAAATTCATCCTAAAACAAGCCCCCGAAAAAAACATAACCCACGATTCCGCCCACTAAAAAGGCCAGCAGAAAATACAATATTTTTTCCTTTTTGCTCATATAATAGACATTATAATTCCATGTGGTCATGTTGGTCACAGACAGATAGCACTGCGGCTCCGGCTGCGGTTTTTGTTTCTTTTTCTTCGCCATCTCATCACCTCCGCTTCTATATCTTTTCCCTGATTCCTGATAACACTAACTTAAAATCATTTACCATGGGATTTTTTGTCCGTTTTAATGTCCCATGCACTTTCTCCAACGTACTTTCTTTATCTTCTTCAAATACATAAAGAGGATTTAATACAATCTGTCCGTTTTCGTAACCCACTACTTCTGTAATCTCCATGGTTTTCCTTGAATGATCACGCAGTCTGGATAAATAAATAATAATGTCAATCGCCGAAGCAATCTGCTGCCGTATGGCTTCCAGCGGAAGTCCTGCCGCCCCCTGCAGTACCATCGTCTCCAGACGGCTTAACATATCTCTGGTGGAATTGGCATGTCCAGTGGAAAGGGAACCATCATGTCCGGTATTCATGGCCTGAAGCATATCCAGGGCCTCACCGCCTCTGACCTCCCCCACAACAATCCGTTCCGGTCTCATTCTCAATGACGACTTAATCAAATCACGGATGGTAATCTGACCGGCTCCGCTTGCGTTGGCATTTCTTGTCTCCAGACTTACCAGATTATCGATTCCCGCAATCTGCAGCTCGGCGGAGTCCTCAATCGTAATGACACGCTCGTCTTTTGGGATATAATTTGACAGTGCATTTAAAAAAGTGGTTTTTCCAGAACCTGTACCGCCACAAATAAAAATATTATACTTAGCCTTTACCAGAAGTTCGAGTTTCTCTGCTATTTCCTGCGTGAGAGAACCATATTGAATCAATTTCTCTATGGTCATAGGTGTCTTGGAAAATTTTCGGATTGTCATCGTCGGTCCGCACAATGCAATGGGTGGAAGTACCACATTGACACGGGAACCATCCGGAAGTCTGGTATCCACTATGGGATTTGCCTGATTTACTTCTCTTCCTGCCATTCCTACAATCCTCTGAATAATATCCTCCAGTCTTCTCTGGCTTTCAAACTGCTTATTCAACCTGGTTAAACGTCCGTTTTTTTCTATGAAAATATTATCAGCCCCATTAATCATCACTTCCGTAATGCTGTCATCACTGATAATGGAATCCAGCAGACCAAATCCACGAATAGAACTATATACCTGCTGAACGATGGATACCTTTTGCTTCACGGGACAATAGGTATCTTTCAGACGATGATTTACAATTTCTTCTACCTTATCTTCCAGTTCTTCATCCGACATTTTGCTTAAGGGAAGATTCTCCGTAACGTAATTTCGTATTTCCCTAACAAATTCCTGTTCCTCATTCGTTTCCATAAGCGCCTCCGTCTTCTAACCCCTATCTAAAGTACCAGTTTCTCGTAGATATTTAATTTCAGCAATTGCTCAATAATCTGATTGACTGTCGCATGAACATAACAGGGTGCACCGCCTAATTCTTTTATCTCCGGTATGTTCAATCCTTTGCCTGTTTCCTTGCTGAACTTGTTATACAGTATCCATAATTTATCAGAAATATCCAGTTTTCTCTGTTTCTCCAGTGCTTCCATGGAATCATAGAAACGTTTAATCTTACTGTTGCTGATTTCTGATCCGTCGCTAATCATCACAATATCAGATACCAGTTGCATCAAATCACTCCTCACGGCCTTAAAACTGAAATCCATATCCCAGATAATCACATCAAAAATACCAGACATCTTAAGACTCACCACCAGCTGTTTCACTTCTTCTTCTGTTAAATCAATGACATCCAATGCTTTTGCACCTGCCGAAAAAAAATAAACGCCACTGATATCCTGCTTCACAGTACTTTCAAACTTCAAAGACATATTTGTTTTCTTGCTCTTTATGGCATAAATCAAATCGTCAAATGTGAACTGTCCCTCTCCCATAAAATAAATATCACTGACTCCCAATTCCTCCGTTGAAAAATACAATGTTTTTTTTCCACACTTTGCAAAATATTTTGCAAATGCCACGGCCATTGTACTTGCCCCGGTCCCACCGGATGGTGAGATAAACGTAATCATTCTTGCACTTTCCTCATCGTAATTTTTCATCTTGTCCAGTGCATTTTCTGAATACAGACTGACAATTTCCTTGTAGATAAGGTCTATCTTCTGAAATTTACAAATTGCTTTTTCATGATCCGGCATCTCAACATCCGGTGAATCGGTCAGATAAGCAAATCCGCATTTTTCCGGAATCAGTTTCTTATCAATTCTGAACCTGTCATTCACCAGAAATACGTTTATTTTTGTATTCTGGACAGCATCCATTGCCAAAACTTCATCCGTAAATGAATACATTTCAATTTTATCTTCATATTTTGTTTCAAATGCAGATAATAATCTCTGTAAATAATTTTTATCTGCTTCTAATATTGCAATCTTTATCTTCATAACATTTCTCCATCTACCATTACTCCTGACAATTCATAAAATTTTCCTCTTCTGTTCACTAAATTATCACAATTCGACTTCTTTCGCAATTTGTGACAAAACTGTTTTTTATCTGGCACATAGTTGTCACATATTGCTTATTTTCCATATTTTGATAATATGATATTAGAAAAACAAGAGGAGGGGACTATATATGTCAAATTTTAATTTATTGTTAAAATCTGCAATTTCTTTAAACAATGTCAGCAATCGAAAACTTTCCCAATCTTTAAATATAGACAGAAGCAGATTCCAGAAAATTTTATCAGGTGACCGTGCTATGGATTATTCCACATTTGAATCAATCTGCTCCCATCTTTCCATGCCTGAAAAACTAAACGAAGAATTGCGTATTGCCTTTGGAGAAGAATATTTTGGAAAAGATACCTTTGATAATATCCAGTTTATTATCTCGCGTCTCAATAAGATGGCAAAATATGAGACTGCAAGCAGTCCGCCTCACACCCGGCATGTGTTCACTAATAATTACCAAAAAAAGTATATTCAATCTGCCATTCCTCTTATTGAAGAAGAGCTAAAACAAGCTGAGCCGTTAATATATACGAATTTTCCCTTTCATCACAGAGAGATTTGCAACTACTTCCTGGATATTCTCCATACAACAAAACAATATATTGATCTTAGACATATATGCTTCGACCCCCTGAACGAAAACAGCAAATATCAGATAGATAGTTTTTTATATGCATGTGAATTTGCAGGGTATGGATATAATACCTGGTATCACACCATTCACAGTTCCTCTACCCTTGCAATCCTCACTCCACTTCCGTATTTTATATTGACGAGTAAATCCGTATTGTTTTTTTCAGATAATCCAGAATTTTTTATGAAAGAAACGAAATCAGATATCATTGAATCTATGCACAAATATTTTCAGGAATTGTATGATTTGAGCACACCCTTTGCCGAATACCTGGAAACATCACAGAATTTTATTAAAAGCATAAATATTTTTCCGGCAGAAGATCATACTGATTCCACAAAGGATTCCATCCTTTACGGTATCTCCCGGAACTTATATGACTCATTTTTTCTGGCAGATGAAAATCCGGAAAAAATATGTACGGATAAATTATTTCACAAGCACTATATCTCCCAGTGCGCAAATCTGTTTTTTCAGAGATTCCGAAAAAATCACCATATTTTTCTATTTGACCACCAATCTCTTCTATCTCTGGTTGATAATGATACCGATATCCGTAATTACAGCTGTGCTTCCCATGACAAAGCAAGACTTACTCCCACTCATAAAATGGATATCCTGCAGAAAAACTACGATTTTGTAACTTCCGGGCATGGAGAAATTTATATATTTAATTCAGAAAAAATTCAGGTTCCATCCTATTTCCATATGAATACACTTCCAACAGGATTAACTCTGAATTTTAATTTTAAAATCTGGAACCCCGAAACCAGAAAATTAAACCTGTCCATCTCCTATAACCGCAATCCAATTATACACAGACATTTTTCCGGATTTACAGAGTTTTTGACACACTCGCCTTATACGTTTTCAGCAGAACACAGTAATCTGCTATGCCTCAATGCCCTGACCTATTACAAATCTGTTCATCCAGAATTAAATGAAACTGCCGCTAATGCGGACATTCTGTAAATTAAAAAAGAAAGAGGAAGCTGCCGCTTCCTCTTAGCTTTCATTCTGTATCCATTTTATCTTCCTGCAGGGAAAAGACCGACACCAATGCGTCCGCTTCTTTCTAATATTTTTTCTTCTGTTCTGATAAGCTGAAAGCCCAAAGAACGTGCCAACCCTTTTTTGCAATATCTTTACAAAAAAGAAATGAGATATCATCTTTTTCATCCATTCATCATCAAACCTCCAAAATACATTTTATTTTACCTGAAATATTGAATAAAATTGCCCTTATTCCTCCCAATTACAGCACTATATACCCGGCTATCCCATTTCATGTAATAAGCCATTCTGGCATACATCAACAAATACTCGATACAATGTGCTCTTGGGAAAACATACGCATACATCTTAGCAACATTTTTCAATTCCTCCGGTATTGCAAGTGCATCAAATTCAGGTTCTCTTGGGCTTCTTCCTTTACGAATAATCTCTGAAAATTTATACGCTGTTGCTCTATCCAATCCACATTCCACCATATAATCGAAAAAGTCTTCTCTGGTAACACATGGATACTTCTGAAAATCTGCATTATTTAATACTTTCTCTTTTACCTCATAATACCAATCATCAGAAGGACGCTTCACAGCAAAAGTTGAGTTATGTCCGATTGCATTGCATGCTACCATATCATGAAAATTCTGTGGTGTTTCATGAGAAAATACTCTATCTTCTTCGTAGCCCATTGATTTTGAGTTTATCAGGTCATAATATGTCAATTCCCTTAACTCTTTCATGCCGATTTCATGCGCATAGATACCACTCTTGCGCTGTAGCTGCATTAAATGCTCTATCATACCATTTGGAAGCAACATCACTCTCTTCAAATTGTACTGTTCCAATACAGTACAAAATCCGGTAATACAAGGCTCGCCATCCTCCAGGTACGTGGTAATCTCCGGATAATCTGCTAAAGTTCTTCCTTGTGGCAGAACCACATATCCACTATGTCTTACCTCTAGTTTTTCCGGATCAATCATATTACCTCTTTGATTCGAACCCATTAATCCATAACTTGCAATCTCATTCTCCGGATAAATCTTCTGTATCACTCTTTTGGCAAATGGCAAAAACTCACTGCTTATATTATAGTCAAAATCAATATGCTTCTTCCCATCTATTCCCCATACCGACTCCAGAGGAAGATTAAATCCATCCCCTATCAATTTCTCATTGCAGACCGGACATGATATCTCTGGCAAATCAATTCCGAACAAATGAGTATTCACAATCTCTAATTGACCACATTTTTTACAATAATAGTGCGCCTTTAACGGATTCATCCCGTTGTTGCCCAAAAGATATATCAGAAAAGAACCTGGTGCCATCCCTCGAAACGATATGTACTGTGATGTTTTCTTTCCTTCCTTGCTAAGCAACCGGAATATCTCAAAGTCATCAAGAAATTTTGATTTTTCAAGCCACCCCAGCTCTGTTTTATACCGGTTTTCTATCACTTCCGGTACCCCTAACGGATATAATTCTTTCAGTCTCTTTTCACATGCATGAACTATATTTTCATAAGCATTCTTAATATTTGGTATACACATTTTACCTTACCTCCCTGTTTCTGATACCATTACTATACTCGAAACCATGTACCTAATGTACTCCATCAGCTATACCAAAAATAGTACAGCTAATGATTGCACTTTACAGCCGTAATGACTATAATAGAATCAGAAAGAAAAAGGTGGTGAAATTTATGATATCTCAGAAAGCAACCGCATTATGCATCTATGAGATTTTAAAGACCTACTCCGATGAGAACCATATTCTCACAACAGAAAAAATCAGAGAAAAGCTGAAAATATTATATGATGTAGATATGGAACGTCGTGCTGTCTACCGAAACATCGAAGCCTTACGTAGCATGGGAATCGAAATCAATGATTATAAGGATAATTATGAAGGATACTATCTCATGGAAAGAGACTTTGAATTGTACGAAGTACGCCTCTTATGCGATGCCGTAGCTCAATCAGAGATGATTAAGGAAGAAACCGGCAAGGAAATTATTAAAAAATTAATCGGTACCCAAAGCATATTCCAAGGACGCATGCTACAGAAAACCGTATTTGTAAAGACAGAGAACCGTATTCCTAACAAGCAAATATTCTATAATATCGACACTCTGAATACTGCTATCAATCAAGGATGTAAAGTCTCCGTTAAATTGCTGGAATATGGAACGAATCATGAACTTGTTGAACGAAAAGATTCTCCTGTTGTAATCAGTCCATACGTGACTTTATGGGCTGCCGGCAATTATTACATTTTAGCAAAAATAGAAGCAACTGATGATTTGACTCATTTTCGAATAGATATGCTCAAAGACATCTATCTGTTAGAGCGTGGCGTGGATATGATTTTTGGCGGCATCAATCCCGGACAATATGCAACAGCCAAAATCGTCCTGAACGGAGAACCTAAAGAACGCTATGATATTACTTGCGACATCTCACTCTGGCAGGAAATCGCGGACCTTTTTGGAACTGATGCTACACTTCTACATAACCGAAATCATTTTGAACCACAAATAAAAGTAAGAATTCACACCACTCATTCTCAGATGCGATCTTTTGTTATGAATCATCTCTGTAACTGCGAAGTAACCAGTCCAAAACGTTTTCGTGACGAAATTCAAAAAGCGGTACTGGATGCTTATAAAAAATATTGGTAAAATCGGGTAGGAAGTAAATAATTGTTTTATTTTCCGGCCTCTCAGTCGAGTAAGTAAGAGGAC
>CALWLV010000201.1 GCA_944381595.1 uncultured Roseburia sp. | reverse complement strand
GTCCATTTACAGGGGATTGTCAACCTTTTTTTTTTTTTTTTTTCCTTCGTATTCCAATTTTATTATTGTCAGTCCACAAGCTGCAGCTTTTGGTCCTGCTGCATTGCGGTCTTTGGCCTGAATAATTTCCTTCACATGCTCCGGCGGATAGATTCCCAGTCCCACTTTCATCAAAGTTCCCACAATGATACGAACCATATTATATAGGAATCCATTTCCGCAAATACGGATATAGATCATGTCTCCTTCTTTCCTTAAATCGAGGGAATACACGGTACGAACTGTATTTTCCACCTGACTTCTGGAGGAACAGAAACTTTTAAAATCATGTTCTCCCACAATATAGGCTGCCGCATCTTTCATTTTATCAAAATCCAACGGCATATAGACAAAATGGGAATACAGCCGTTCCGTTGGGATAGCAAAACGGCGGTTTAAAATCTTATATTCATATATTTTCCGGCTGTTACAGTATCTTGGGTGAAAATCCGGTTCCACTTCTTTGGATTCCTGGATACGGATATCCTCTGGAAGTCTCTGATTTAACGCAAAGGAGATTTTCTCTGCAGGAATTCTTGTTTCCGTATCAAAAACCGCCACATTTCCAAGGGCATGTACTCCGGAGTCTGTTCTGCTGGCCCCTATTACTGCAATATCCTCGCCAAGAAGCTCCTTAAGTGTTTTATTTATGACTTCCTCCACTGTAATTCCATTGTCCTGTATCTGCCAGCCATGATAATTTGTACCATCATAGGCGATTCTTAAAAAAACTCGTTTTGACATATGTTCCTCATTTCCAAATGATTTTTAATCCTATCATCCATACCGCATACAGGATGAAACAGAGATACGCCCATTTATCTCTTCCCTGATACTGCAGTGGTTTCATCTTCGTTCTGCCTTCTCCACCCCGATAGCACCTGGCTTCCATGGCCATAGCCAAATCTGTGGAACGTTTCATCGATGATATCATCAAAGGGATAAATATGGGCACCAGCTTTTTCGCCTTCTGAATAAAGCTGCCACTCTCAAAGTCTGCTCCTCTTGCCTTCTGAGCCCGGATAATCTTCTCTGTTTCTTCCATAAGAATAGGGATAAAACGTAGAGCGATGGTAATCATCATGGCAATTTCATGAACCGGTACATGAACCTTTGTGAGAACATGACATGATTTCTCCAATCCATCGGCAAGATCTGCAGGTGTGGTAGACAGTGTCAATATGGTGGACATCATAATCAGCATAAAAATACGAAGGCATATTTTTACTGCAAGAAAGATTCCCTGCCATGTGATTGATAGAATGCCATAATTGAAAATCACATCGTCCCCTTTTGTAAATAAGACTGTAAAAACAATACTAAATAATAACAGAAATAAAATAGAGCGAATTCCTTTTACAATTTTTTTCACAGGTACTCTGGTAAGTCCTGTGACGATGGCTAAAACTATTATGTTACACACATATCCTGCCAGTGAATCTACCCAGAAAAGAAATATGGTGTAAATGGCCAACGCAAGAAGCTTTACCCTTGGATCAAACCTGTGTATCAGGGAATCGGCCGGGTAATACTGTCCTAATGTAATGTCTTTCATGATTTTCTAACTCCATTCCACAACATTGCGATTTCTTCTGCACCTTCTGACGCTGTCAAAAGATGGGTATTCACCGGAAGACCCTCCTGCTTTAATTCTTCCATCAGGTATGTGATTTCCGGTGCTGCCAGACCCATTTTCTCCAATTTCTGAGGCTGCCCGAAAATGTCTGCCGGTGTTCCATCCATGATTTTCTCTCCCTCGTTTATTACAATAATTCTCTCCGCATATTTCGCCATGTCTTCCATACTGTGAGAAACCAGCACAATGGTCAGTTTCTCCTCTTCATGAAGTGCTTTTAGAATTCCAAAAATTTCATCCCGTCCTCTGGGATCCAGTGCCGCTGTAGGTTCATCCAGCACCAGCACCTCCGGTTTCATGGCAAGGATTCCTGCGATTGCCACACGGCGTTTTTCTCCGCCACTCAAAGAAAATGGAGAGAGCTCATAGTACTTCTCTCCCATTCCCACCAGCGCCAATGCCTGTTTTGCCTGTTTTTCCGCTTCCTGTTCCCCACAGCCAAGATTCCTTGGACCATAGCTCACATCACGCAATACAGTTGTCTCAAACAACTGATGTTCCGGATATTGAAACACAACTCCCACTTTTCTTCGGAGGCTGCTTAAATCATAGTCCTTTTCCACAATATCCTGCCCATGAAAGTATATTTTTCCACTGGTTGGCAGATTTAACCCGTTAAAATGCTGGATCAATGTGGATTTTCCGGAACCCGTATGACCAATGATGCCAATCCATTCTCCCTGATAAATGTCCAGGCTGACCTGCCTTAGAGCATGCTTACAGTAAATCGAATCCGGAGAATATATATAATCCACATTCTTCATGGACAAAACAGGCTGTCCCTTCTTCTGTTCCAAATTCCTGTGTTCTCTTGGTTTCAGTGGTTTCTCTCGGATCGGACTTTCAAATTCCTGTTTCAACCACCGGACCAGTTCCTGTCTGGTCAATAGATTTTGTGGGATATCATATCCCTTATCCCTTAACAAATGACTGATTTCCACTGCAAGGGGAACATCCAGACCAGCTGATTTTATGCTGTCATATTGGGAAAATACCTCCACAGGGGTTCCCTGAATCAATATTTTCCCCTCTTTCATAACAAAAATGCGGTCTGCTTCCAATGCTTCTTCCATATGATGTGTAATCAAAATAATGGTTACCTGCTCTGTCTGATTCAACTCATGGAGTGTATTTAATACTTCTTTTCTTCCACCTGGATCTAACATTGCCGTGGGTTCATCTAAAACGATACAATCCGGTTTCATAGCAAGGATACCTGCGATTGCCACACGCTGCTTCTGGCCTCCGCTTAACCTGGAAGGCGAATGCTTTCGATATTCTATCATCCCCACAGACTTTAACGCCGATTCTACCCGTTTCCAGATATCTTCCGTTAGAACTCCCAGATTTTCCGGTCCAAATCCCACATCTTCTTCCACCACAGGTGCCACCATCTGATTATCGGGATTCTGAAACACCATACCTGCACTCTGACGAATCTGCCAGACATTTTCATCCTCCCTGGTATCCATTCCATTGACAAAAATGGTGCCGGAATCCGGTTTTAACAATGCATTGATATGCTTTGCCAATGTGGATTTTCCTGAGCCATTATGCCCCAAAATCACAATAAAATCACCTTTTTTGACATCCAGTGACACATCGCTTACAGCATATTTTTCTTCGAGGATACTTCCCTCTTCATCCTTTTCCACAAATTTATGAATTAAATTTTTTATTTCCACCAGAATGGATGACTGTATGCTTCGTTCCATTGATGACTCCTGAATTATATTTGTCCATCTTCATATGCCTTTACTAACATTTTCAAATCTTGGATCCGTTCTTTGAGCATCGTACCGGTATCAGTGTCTGCAACTCGGACTCTCTCTTTCATTCTTTCCGTTATCTTCATAACCGGTGATACGCGATAATTAATGTAACTGCTTTGCCCTGCCAGAACACGGTCTTTTTCATAAATATTATGCTCTGCCAGCGCAATATGGTGAGAGTTATAAATCAATGTATATCCGGCAATTCCTGTCTTTGTACGGTATGCCTTGGAAATACCGCCGTCAATCACATACAATTTACCATTGGCCTTTACCGGACTTTCTCCGTCTTTTAATTTCACTGGCACATGTCCATTAATGATATGAGAGGTCTCTGGATTTAATCCAAACTCTTTAAATATCATATCACATATTTTCTCATCATTACTTAATTTATAATATGGATTGTAAATTTCTACTCTTGCGTCTGCTCCCTCAATAAAGTATCCCTCAAAGGCAGACATTTTACTCTTTCCATATACCGAAGAATATCTTCCACACCACAGATACCACATAAAATCTACTGCATCTCTGTCTTTTGTGTAATATGCATCTTTCACAATTCCGTTCATATAATCGAGAAGAGCTTTTCCCTTATAGAAATGTTTTCCATCTAAGGTAATCTCCGTAAATGTTCCATCGGCATTCATAGGAATACATCCATGATATAAAAGATTGGAATTACAGCAGGTATACATGGAACCTTTGTTATATAAAAATTCCACATGACGGTTAAATAATTCAGAATGACGGAAAGATGTTACTAGCGTATACATCAATTCCTGCTCTCCGTCTGTCAGTTTCAATGGATTCTTCGGGTTAACGGTTGGAAATGTGGTATCTTTCAGTTTATATTCTTTTCCATCAATGATGACTGTATTTTTCTCATAATCAATCAGTTTTAATACATTTCTGTGATCCATTTTATATTCGGGATGACGTTCTATAATCTGTCCCTCTAACTTAAACTGAATCACGGCAATTGCTTTATGCATTTTTGCAGCAAGCTGAACATCTACATTATCATACACATTTTCGTCCAGCAGTTTTGGCATAAATCCTTTGCACTCATCATTGGTGTATACCCTGGATGCAAACATGGATAGCGGACGAAGGTTGATCCCATATCCATCTTCCAGTACATCGAAATTATTATAGCTAACGGCAATACGCACCACATTCGCCACCAATGCCATATTTCCGCAGGCAGCTCCCATCCATGAAATATCATGATTTCCCCATTGAATATCCACATCCGGGAAATTCATCAATTCATTCATAATAATATCCGCTCTTGGACCTCTGTCAAAAATATCACCAATAATATGTAATTTGTCCACGGCAAGTCTTTGAGCCAGCACGCAGAGATGCTTAATAAAGTCCGCTCCTGAGTCTGAATCAATGATAGAATTAATAATTTCATCATAATATCTCTTCTTATCCATCTCTCCAGTGTCTACATTTAATAACTCTTCGATGGCGTAACCATAATCCGCAGGCAGTTTCTTACGCACTTTAGACCTTGTATATTTGGATGAAAGTTCTTTACACAGACGGATTAAACGGCAGATAAGGATTTTCTGTCTCTCTCCGCCAAATCCTTCTATCTGATAGGTTTTTAACGTCTCTTCGGGAAAATAAATTAAATGTGCAAAATTCTCCTGTTCCTCTGCCGTCATGGAATCGGAAAAATACATACTGATTTTATCCATAATAGTTCCGGAGGCACTTCGGAGAAGATTTAAGAATGCTTCATATTCTCCATGAATATCACTGAAAAAATATTCCGTTCCCTTTGGCAAACTCATAATAGCAGTCAGGTTAATAATCTCACTTTTCGCAGCAGCAGCACTTGGATATTTCTCTGCAAGCAGCTTTAAATATTTTTTATCTAAATTATTTTCTATATTCATAATTCCCTCCTGTATATTCATTCACTAATTTATGTCTATTATTATATATGAATTTGACATATATTGCAATTTATTTATTTCCATACGCAAAAGCCGGACAGTCAAAAAACTGTCCGGCTCTGAATATCTCTTATAAGATTCCTTATACTAACTCAAGCAATACTTCCATCGCTGCATCACCTTTTCTGAGACCAATCTTGATGATTCTTGTGTAACCACCGTTACGATCTGCATACTTAGGAGCGATTTCTGTAAATAACTTATCTGTTAAATCAACAACCTTTGTATTTTTCTTTCTTCCAGCTGCCTTTTCAGGTACTTCTTTTACAGTGTAGAGAACTTCGTTCATCTTTCTTCTTGCATGAAGTCTGGAAGGCATATCCTTCTTAATTGTCTTTTCAACAGTTTCATACTTAGTAACTTTCTTACCATCAACAACTTCTTTCACTCTCTTGCCTTCTGCATCCTTTACAGGAACTTTAGCCTGAACTGTTACTTCTTCGAAGTTATCTTTTTCTTTTACTGCAAGTGCAATTAAGTGTTCTGCTACTTTACGAACTTCCTTTGCCTTTGCTTCTGTTGTAACAATCTTACCATTTTCGATTAAGCTTGTTACCTGTGCTCTGATTAATGCTTTTCTCTGTGCAGTTGTTCTGCTAAGCTTTCTATGTCCAGCCATTTTAATTTAACCTCCATTTGTGGAACAAATACCCGCACACTTCGGTATTTACCGGGCATCTGCTTTAAAATTCCATAAATTTACTCGTCACCGCTCTTAAGTGAAAGACCTAATTCTTTCAGCTTATTAAGAACTTCTTCTAAGGACTTACGTCCAAGGTTACGAACCTTCATCATATCTTCCGAACTTCTGTTAATCAACTCTTCTACAGTATTGATTCCGGCTCTCTTCAAACAATTGTAGGAACGAACGGAAAGTTCCAGTTCGTCAATATTCATCTCTAATACTCTGTCAATCGGATCTTCTTCTTTTTCTACCATGACATCTACTGTCTTAGCATTTTCAGACAAATCAATAAACAGGTTTAAATGTTCACTCAACACTTTTGCTGCAAGACTGACAGAATCGTCTGGAGCTAATGTACCATTTGTATAAACATCTAATGTAAGTTTATCGTAATCCGTAATATGTCCAACACGGGTATCTTCTACCGTCAGATTTACACGTTCTACCGGTGTATAGATAGAATCAACTGCAATCACTCCGATTGGAAGTTCATCGTTTTTATTCTTATCTGCACTGACATATCCTCTGCCCTTTGTAATGGTAAGCTCCATATACAATTTGCTGTCTGCACCGCCACTCAGTGTTGCGATAACCAAATCAGGATTCAAGATTTCGATATCAGGGTCAGTCTGAATATCCGCTGCTGTCACAACGCCTTCACCACTGTATTCGATATATGCAACTTTAGGTTCATTTGTGTCGCTGTTATTCTTGATAGCAAGGTTTTTGATATTCAGAATAATTTCTGTCACATCTTCTTTCACTCCCGGAATAGAGCTGAACTCATGAAGCACTCCGTCAATTTTAATCTGGCTGACTGCCGCACCCGGAAGAGAGGATAGCATAATTCTTCTTAGGGAATTACCAAGTGTTGTACCGTAACCTCTTTCAAGTGGTTCTACTACAAATTTACCATATCTCTTATCTTCAGAAATCTCTACGATCTCAATATTAGGTTTTTCAAAATCGAACACTATAAAGCCCCTCCTTACTTCTGTTTATGAAAATATGGCATACCCGCAAAGCCAACCATGCTCTGCAGGCTGCCAGATTCGAAATTTTATTTTGAATACAATTCGACGATTAACATCTCGTCTACCGGTACATCAATGCTTTCTCTTGTTGGTAACTGCTTAACCACACCGCTTAACGCTTCCTGGTTTGCCTCTAACCATTCTGGAACTAATCTTCCACCGGTTACTTCAAGGATATCCTTATATCTCTGAGAAGATTTGCTCTTCTCTCTGATTTCGATTGTATCACCGGCTTTTACAAGATAGGAAGGAATATTTACACACTTGCCATTTACTAATACATGCTTGTGGTCAACAATCTGTCTTGCTTCTTTTCTTGTTCTTGCTAAACCTAAACGAAATACAACGTTATCCAGTCTGCTTTCCAGTAAAATCATAAGATTTTCACCGGACTGACCTTTCATCTTAGAAGCCTTTGCAAAGTAATTTCTGAAAGGTTTCTCTAATACGCCGTAAATGAATTTTGCTTTCTGTTTTTCTCTCAACTGAAGACCATATTCGCTGATCTTTCTGTTTGCTCTCTTTAACTCTCTATTGGATTTCTTATCTATTCCTAAATAAATTGGATCAAGACCAAGTGATCTACATCTCTTAAGAACAGGAACTCTATTAACTGCCATCTATGTGCACCTCCTATTAGACTCTTCTGCGCTTTGGTGGACGACATCCGTTATGTGGAACCGGAGTAACATCCTTGATACTTGTAACATCAAGTCCGCATGCGGAAAGCGCACGGATTGCTGCTTCTCTTCCTGAACCTGGTCCCTTAACCATAACATCTACTGATTTTAAGCCGTGAACTAAAGCTGCCTTTGTAGCAGTTTCAGCTGCCATCTGAGCTGCATAAGGAGTAGATTTCCTTGAACCTTTAAAACCAAGACCACCAGCACTTGCCCATGACAATGCATTACCTTCTGTATCTGTGATTGTAACGATTGTATTATTAAATGATGCCTGAATATGTGCCTGTCCGCGTTCAACGTTTTTCTTTACACGCTTCTTTGTCACTTTCTTTGTAACTTTAGCCATTTTAAACTAACCTTCCCTTATGTGGGTTACCTTTCTATTATGATAATTGTTTGTAAACTGCTAAGAAAAATCTAAATATTTAATCTATCTAAATCAATATTACGAATCAAATATTATTTCTTCTTATTTGCAACTGTCTTCTTAGGACCTTTTCTGGTTCTTGCGTTTGTCTTTGTCTTCTGACCACGAACCGGAAGTCCTTTTCTATGACGAATACCTCTGTAGCATCCGATTTCCTGTAATGTCTTAATGTTTAATGCAATCTGTCTTCTTAAATCACCTTCTACAGTGTGATGTTCATCAATGATTGCACTAATTCTCTTAACTTCATCGTCTGTTAAATCTCTTACTCTGGTATCCGGATTAACATTAGCTGCTGCAAGAATCTTGTTTGAGCTAACTCTTCCGATACCGTAAATATAGGTCAGACCTATCTCGATACGCTTTTCTCTTGGTAAATCAACACCTGAAATACGAGCCATGTGTATACAACCTCCATCAAAATCTTTCGTATGTATGCAGATTCCGCAGCCCGTCTCTGCTCAAAGACGTCTGAAATGTGTGCGTTCCACATCTACGAATTAATAGTTCTTAAAATATTTTATATTGAAGCAATTTCATTCCCCGACACCTGGTATCGAATGAGAGTAATTCTTTACCACGCACCCTGGTATTCCATTGCTGCAGCCGCAAATTAATTGTTACTATGACATTGAATAAAAATAGACAGATTCAATGTCCCATTATTTATCAAAATAATGATTAGCCCTGTCTCTGCTTGTGCTTAGGATTTTCACAGATTACTCTGATAGCTCCCTTTCTTTTAATGACTTTGCATTTTTCACAAATAGGTTTAACTGATGATCTAACCTTCACAGCAAAATCCTCCTTTCAAAAAAGTCCATTCAAAACTATAACACAATTTCTTTAAAAAAACAAGCAAAATTTCTATTTTTTTAATATTTATTTGTCTCTCCAGATAATGCGTCCCTTATTCAAATCATATGGAGAAAGTTCAATCTTTACTTTATCTCCCGGCAGAATACGAATAAAGTTCATTCGTAATTTACCACTGATGTGTGCCAGTACTACATGACCATTTTCTAATTCAACTCTGAACATTGCATTTGGAAGTTTTTCAACGATTGTCCCTTCCATTTCAATTAAATCAGTCTTTGACATTTTTTCAACCTCCTAAAATAAAATCTTCCTATAATAATGTGAGAATCTCCGGTTCTCCGTCTGTAATCAGTACAGTATTCTCATAATGTGCTGATAAGGATCCATCTTCCGTTAATACTGTCCAGTCATCATCTGCCCAGCATACTTCCGGCATACCTTCATTGATCATAGGTTCAATCGCCAGCGTCATTCCCGGCTGAAGCCGGATTCCTCTTCTCCTCTGTCTGAAATTTGGAATCTGTGGATCTTCATGAAGATTTCTTCCGATTCCATGACCAACAAGATCTCTTACCACTCCATATCCAAAGCTCTCTGCATATGCACCGATTGCATTCGATATATCATGCAGGTGATTTCCTGCCTTTGCATATTGAATTCCTTCAAAAAAGCTCTGCTTTGTTACTTCTATTAATTTTTGTGCATTTTCACTGATCTGACCTACTCCAATGGTTCTCGCTGCATCTGCGTGATATCCCTGGTAAATCAGTCCTGCGTCCATACTGACAATATCACCCTCCTGAATAATAAAGTCCTTCCTTGGAATTCCATGTACCACCTCATCATTCAGTGAAATACAAATGGATGCCGGATATCCGTTATAGTTGAGAAATGACGGAATACATCCATATCCCCGTATAATTTCTTCTCCGATTTTATCTAGTTCCCATGTAGACATGCCTGGTCTGATTACCTCTTCCAACCTTTGCAAGGTTTCCGCAAGAAGTTTCCCCGCATGGCGCATAAGTTCAATTTCCCGCTGGGATTTAATTGTTACTGACATAATTACCTGCCTCTTACTTTTCCAGAACGTTTACAATAGACTGGAACACTTCCTGCATATCTTTTGTTCCGTCCACCTGTGCAAGAACACCTTTGTTTTTGTAATAATCAATAAGAGGTTGTGTCTGTTCATGATATACGGTTAATCTCTTCTGCACAGTTTCCGGTTTATCGTCATCTCTTAAAATAAGCTCTGCACCACATCTGTCACAAACGCCTTCTTTTTCCGGTGCATTATATACAATATGATATGTTGCTCCGCAGGATGCACATGCTCTTCTTCCAGACATTCTTCTTACAATATTTTCATCCGGCACTTCTACATCTACGGCATAGTCAATTTTATCACCCAGTGTTTCCAGCGCCTGATCCAGACATTCTGCCTGCGGAATGGTTCTTGGAAATCCATCCAGGATATAGCCATCTTTGCAGTCTTCCTGTTTGATTCTGTCTACTACGAGGTCACAAGTTAATTCATCCGGAACAAGCATTCCTTTATCCATAAATACTTTGGCTTTGTTCCCTAATTCCGTGCCATTCTTAATATTTGCCCGAAAAATATCTCCGGTGGAAATATGTGGAATATGGTATTTGTCTGCAAGCATCTTTGCCTGAGTACCTTTTCCGGCACCAGGTGCACCTAACATAATAATCTTCATAAACGCATTCCGCCTTTCTTTGAATTTTTAACCGGCTTTCCGGTTTTATAAAAAACCCGCAAAAGTTTTATCTTCTGCGGGCATAACAAATCATGTATGTTTTTAATCGTCCAAAAATCCTTTATAATTGCGGACCACCATCATTGCACTTATCTTATTAAGAGTTTCAAGAATAACACCAACAACAATAATTAATGAAGTTCCGCCAAATGATACTGATGCATCAAATACGCCTGAAAAAACAAGTGGAATAGTTGCAACGATTAAAAGTCCCACAGCACCGATAAATACGATGTTGTTCAATAATTTTGTTAAATATTCTTCGGTTGGTTTACCCGGTCTGATACCCGGAATAAATCCACCCTGCTTTTTAATATTATTGGCCACTTCTATTGGATTAAAAGTAATGGATGTATAGAAATATGCAAATGCAATTACTAAAACTGCATAAATGACAAAACCAAGGGTATAAGCAAACGCTTTCGGACTTGCAATATCAAACCAATAGTTCTGACTTAACAGTTTTAAGATTTTCCCCCATACTGTTCCGTCTCCAGGCTGTTTGCCAAGAATCGAAGAAATAATTACCGGAAACTGCATCAAAGAGGATGCAAAAATAACCGGAATTACACCAGCTGTATTTACCTTTAATGGAATATGACTTGACTGACCACCTAACATTTTTCTTCCCTGTACTTTTTTTGCATACTGTACCGGGATTCTTCTTTCACCGCCGTTTAATACAACGATAAAAGCAATAATTGCAATAATAACTGCAATAATGATAATTGCAGCTGATACAGCACCAAGTACTGATCTGCCGTTTGACTCTGTAATCATGACTTTAGATTCAAACAGATTCAAGAGCTCATCCGGGATTCTTGCAATGATATTAATCATAAGGATGATGGAAATACCATTTCCTACACCATTCTCTGTGATTCGTTCACCAAACCACATAAGTACAGCAGAACCAGCTGTCATTGTTACAACTGCTGTGAAAATCAACAGGAAATACTCCGGCTTTGACATACTGCTTGTATCGCCGAACAATCCCTGATTACCAAATCCGATTGCCATAGCCAAAGATTCTACGATAGATAAAACAATGGTCAAATAACGTGTAATTTCTGCAATTTTCTTTCTTCCTGTTTCTCCATCTCTCTGCAGTTCTTCCAATCTTGGAATTGCAATCGTAAGCAGCTGCATAATAATGGATGATGTAATATATGGTGTAATATTTAATGCAAACAATGACATGTTCTCAAAGGAACCACCTGTAAATGCACTAAAGAATCCCATCGCATCGCTTGTGCTGAAAGAGTTTAATACTTGGGCAATGACGTCAGCGTCAGTTCCCGGAACGGGAATCTGACAACCTATTCTGACAATCACCAGCATCATAAGTGTAAATAATAATTTTTGTCTAACTTCTTTTACTTTTAATGCATTCTGAAGTGTTTTAAACATTAAATCACCTCGCAGGTTCCGCCCAGTGCTTCAATTTTAGCTTTTGCACCTTCTGAAAAGGCATTTGCTTTTACAGTAAGCTTCTTTGTAAGTTCTCCGTTACCAAGAATTTTAACGCCATCTCTTGGATTCTTAACGATACCGGCTTCCATTAAGCTTTCTACAGTTACTACTGCATCGTTATCAAACTTTTCTTCCAAAACACTTACATTAATACCTACGATATCCAATGTATTTCTATTTGTGAATCCTCTCTTAGGAATTCTTCTGTATAATGGCATCTGACCACCTTCAAAGCCAGGTCTTGGAGCTCCTGAACGAGCTTTCTGTCCCTTATGGCCCTTACCAGCTGTCTTACCATTTCCTGAACCATGTCCACGGCCTCTTCTGAAGTTATTGCTCTGTACAGAACCTTCTGCAGCCTTTAAATTAGATAAGTCCATTTTTGCACCTCCTGTCATTAGATTTCTTCCACTTTTACCAAGTGTCTAACCTGCTGAATCATTCCTCTTACTGCTGCGTTATCCGGCATTTCAACAGACTTGTTAAGCTTTCTTAATCCAAGAGCTTCTACTGTCTTGACATGCTTTGGAATTGCACCAATTGTAGATTTAACTAATGTGATTTTTAATTTATCTGCCATCTCGATCTCCTCCTATTAGCCTAAGATTTCTTCTACAGATTTACCGCGAAGTCTAGCTACATCTTCTGGAGTTTTCAACTCTGACAAACCTTGGATTGTAGCAAGTACTACATTCTGCTTGTTGTTTGAGCCTAATGACTTGGTACGGATATTCTTAAGACCTGCAAGTTCAAGCACGTTACGTGCAGGACCGCCTGCGATGATACCTGTACCTTCCGGAGCCTTCTTAAGTAATACAGAAGCACTGCCAAACTTACCTATATTATCATGTGGAATACTGTTGTTTGCATCAATCGGTACTTCAATCAGCTTCTTCATAGCGTCTTCTTTGCCTTTACGAATGGCTTCTGGAATTTCCATAGCCTTGCCTAAACCAGCACCTACGTGTCCCTTGCCGTCACCAACAACGACTAAAGCTGCAAATCTCATGTGGCGTCCACCTTTTACAACCTTTGTTACACGCTTAATTGATACTACTTTTTCTTCTAATTCTAACTGACTAGCATCAATAATTGTACGTTTCATGTGTTTTCCTCCTCGACTAGAATTCCAGACCAGCTTCTCTAGCTGCTTCTGCTAATGCCTTAACTTTACCCTGATAGATGAATCCACCTCTGTCAAAGACAACTGTCTTGATGCCTTTTTCCAATGCTCTCTTAGCAACTACTGTTCCTAAGTAAGCGGCTGCATCTACATTGTTTGTCTTTTCAAGTTCAGCTTTTACACTTTTCTCAAGAGTTGAAGCTGCTACTAATGTATTTCCAACTGTATCGTCAATAATCTGAGCATACATATGATTGTTGCTTCTAAATACAGCAAGACGTGGTCTTTCAGCTGTACCGGAAAAACGATTACGCAATCTGCTATGCTTCTTCTCACGGATAACCGCTCTTGATTCTTTATTAACCATCTCAATTCACTCCTTTAATTATTTCTTACCAGTCTTACCAACTTTACGTCTGATAACTTCATCCGCATACTTGATACCCTTACCCTTATATGGTTCAGGTGCTCTCTTTGCTCTGATCTCAGCAGCGTACTGGCCAACTTTTTCTTTATCGATACCTTTAACTACAATCTTATTTCCGTCAACAATTGTTTCCAGGCCTTCTGGATCGATCATTTCCACAGGATGTGAATATCCAAGTGCAAGAACAAGCTTGTTACCCTGTTTCTGTGCTCTGTAACCAACACCATTAACTTCCAGTTCTTTTGCATATCCTTCTGCAACACCTACCACCATATTGTGAATCAGTGTTCTTGTAAGACCATGTAAAGACTTCATCTTCTTTAAGTCGTTTGGTCTTGAAACAACGATTGTATCGCCGTCCTTTTTAATTTCCATTTCTGCTGGCAATACTCTTTCCAGAGTACCCTTTGGTCCTTTTACAGTAACCTTATTATTTTCTGCTATATCAACAGTTACGCCTGCTGGTACAGCGATAGGCATTCTTCCTATACGTGACATGCCCGCACCTCCTTAATTCTATCTGTTTCTTACCAGATGAAAGCTAAAACTTCGCCGCCAACCTGCTGCTTTCTAGCTTCTTTGTCTGTTAAGATACCTTTGTTTGTTGAAATAATAGCAATACCTAAACCACCAAGTACTCTTGGAAGCTGATCTTTTCCCGCATAAACTCTAAGACCTGGTTTAGAAATTCTCTTAAGACCTGTAATGATCTTTTCGTTCTTATCTTTGCCATACTTTAAAGTAATATGGATGGTCTTAAAAGCACCATCTTCGATTACTTCGTATTTCTTAATATAACCTTCGTTGAAAAGAATTTCAGCAATTGCTAATTTCATCTTTGATGAAGGTACATCTACAGTGTCATGTTTTGCAGTATTTGCATTACGAATTCTTGTAAGCATATCTGCGATTGGATCGCTCATTGCCATTTTATATTTCCTCCTTAAACTTTTGCAGTATCGTCCGGTCTCCGGTGAGGGGGACTCACCTTCCCTTTTTCACCGAACGACTTACATGAGTTACTAAATAATTTTACCACACATGAAAAGGTTTTGCAACCTTTATCAACGTAACCTGGTGTGTCATAAAAAATTATATTTTACCAGGATGCTTTCTTTACTCCCGGGATTTCTCCCTTATACGCTAATTCACGGAAACAGATTCTGCATACTCCGTACTTTCTTAAATAAGCATGCGGACGACCACAGATTCTGCAACGGTTATATTCCTGTGTTGAAAATTTAGCCTTTTTCTGCTGCTTAATTTTCATAGATGTTCTAGCCATAAGTGCCCTCCTAACTATTTCTTAAATGGCATGTTAAATAATGTCAATAATTCACGAGCTTCTTCGTCTGTATTAGCGGTTGTTACGATAATAACGTCCATACCTCTAACCTTATCAACCTTATCATATTCGATTTCCGGGAAGATGATCTGTTCCTTGATTCCGAGAGCATAATTACCTCTTCCGTCGAATGAATTAGGGTTCACACCTCTAAAGTCACGTACACGTGGCAGAGAAAGATTTACAAGACGATCAAGGAATTCGTACATCTTTTCTCCTCTCAGTGTAACCTTACATCCAATTGCAAGACCTTCTCTGATCTTGAAGTTAGCGACTGACTTCTTTGCTCTTGTAAGAACTGCCTTCTGTCCTGAAATTGTTTCAAGATCTTTCACTGCAGCATCTAATACCTTTGCATTATCTTTTGCTTCGCCAACACCCATGTTAATTACGATTTTATCAAGTTTAGGTACCTGCATTACATTCTTGTATCCAAACTTTTTCATCATAGCATCTACAATCTCATTATTGTAAGTGTCTTTAAGTCTGCTCAACTCTAGGTCCTCCTCTCTAATTAATCAATCACTTTTCCTGTTGCTTTGGCAACACGTACTTTTTTACCATCTTCAATCTTGAATCCTACTCTTGTGGCCTTACCGTCTACCACTAACATTACATTAGAGATATGAACAGGAGCTTCCTGACTAACGATACCGCCTGTCTGATTCTGAGCATTTGGCTTTGTGTGCTTGGAAACCATATTGATTCCTTCCACAAGTACAGTGTGCTTCTTAACATTGACAGACATTACCTTGCCTTCTTTATCTTTATCTTTTCCAGCGATTACTCTTACGAGGTCACCTTTTTTAATCTTCATAGCTGACACTGTCGTACACCTCCTATAATACTTCAGGTGCTAAAGAAACAATTTTCATAAACTGTTTATCTCTTAGCTCTCTTGCTACTGGTCCAAAAATACGGGTTCCTCTTGGTGTTTTATCATCTTTGATGATAACTGCTGCGTTCTCGTCAAACTTGATGTAAGATCCATCTTTACGACGCACACCCTTTACGGTACGAACAACAACTGCCTTTACTACGTCACCCTTTTTTACAACACCGCCTGGTGTTGCCTCTTTTACTGAAGCAACGATTACGTCACCGATGTTTGCATATCTTCTAGTAGAACCGCCCATTACTCTGATGCAAAGCAATTCTTTAGCGCCTGTATTATCAGCGACTTTAAGTCTTGTTTCCTGCTGAATCATAATAATACTCCTTTCTACTATCTAGCCTTCTCAACGATTTCCACAAGTCTCCATCTCTTATCCTTGGATAAAGGTCTTGTTTCCATAACTTTTACTGTATCACCGATACCGCATTCATTGTTTTCGTCATGAGCTTTTAATTTATATGTTCTTTTTACGATCTTCTTGTATAATGGATGTTTTACGTTATCCTGAACAGCTACAACGATTGTCTTATCCATCTTATCACTTACAACCTTACCGATACGTGTTTTTCTTAAATTTCTTTCCACGATACTGTTCTCCTTTCTCAGATTCCTAAATCAATTAATTACTTGGATGCAGATTCTGACATAACAGTCTGAATCCTTGCAATGTTCTTTCTAACTTCTTTAATTCTGCTAGTATTGTCTAACTGATTTGTTGCGTTCTGGAATCTTAAATTGAAAAGTTCCTTTTTAGCAGCTACTAATTCATCATTCAATTCTGCAGCTGATTTTGCTCTTAAATCTTCTACATATTTATTAATTTTCACTGTTATCACCGCCTTCTAAATCTGCACGAGAAACGATCTTACACTTAACTGGTAACTTGTGTGTGGCAAGACGTAATGCTTCTCTCGCAATTTCTTCTGAAACACCTGCGATTTCAAATAAAACACGTCCTGGCTTAACAACTGCAACCCAGTATTCGAGTGTTCCCTTACCGGAACCCATACGAGTTTCTGCTGGTTTTGTAGTTACTGGTTTATCTGGGAAAATTTTAATCCAAACTTTACCACCACGCTTGATATAACGTGTCATAGCAATACGGGCAGCTTCAATCTGATTTGATTTAATCCATGCTGGTTCTAAAGCGACAATACCATATTCACCGTAAGTAATCTTATTGCCTCTCATGGCTTTACCTGTCATAGTACCACGGAACTGTTTACGACGCTTTACTCTCTTTGGCATTAACATTATTTATCGCTCCCTTCCTTTACTTCTGCTTTAGCAGCTTTTGTTGGAAGTACTTCGCCTTTGTAAATCCAAACCTTAACACCTAACTTACCATAAGTAGTGTCTGCTTCAGCGAAACCATAGTCAATATCTGCTCTAAGTGTCTGAAGTGGAATAGTACCTTCGCTGTAGAATTCACCACGAGCCATATCAGCACCGCCTAAACGACCTGAAACTGCTGCTTTGATACCTTTAACTCCAGCCTTCATACTTCTGGACATTGTAGACTTCATAGCTCTTCTGAATGATACACGGTTCTCTAACTGGAGAGCGATGTTTTCAGCAACAAGCTGAGCATCCTTATCCGGTCTCTTAACTTCCTTGATATCTACAACTAATTTCTTGGCTGTTAACTTCTGTAATTCAACCTTCAGTTTTTCGATTTCAGCACCGCCCTTACCGATTACAACGCCTGGCTTAGCTGTGTGAACGATAACTTTTACTCTGTCTGATGCTCTTTCGATTTCAATCTTAGCAACACCAGCACTATATAATTTATTCTTCAGGAATTTTCTGATTTTCTGATCTTCAATGAGATTGTCCGCGAAATCAGCCTTTGGTGCATACCATTTTGAATCCCATTCTTTGATAACGCCGACTCTTAAGCCGTGAGGATTAACTTTCTGTCCCATTCTGGTTCTCCTTTCTAATACTATCTCTCATTCAACACGATTGTAATGTGACACATTCTCTTTTCGATTCTGTACGCTCTACCCTGTGCTCTTGGTTTAATTCTCTTCATGATAGGTCCCTGAGATGCATAACATTCCTCGATGTAAAGGTTCTCAGGATTCATTCCCTGATTATTTTCAGCATTTGCAATTGCTGACTTTAATAATTTCTCTATTACTGAAGATGCATATCTTGGATTGTAAGCTAAGATACCCAGAGCTGTTGTTACGTCTTTACCTCTGATTGCGTCCAATACGAAGCATGCTTTCTGAACTGATATTCTAGCATATGAAAGTTTTGCTGATGGTCTTGTATCCTTAACAGCGTTTCTTTCTCTCTTTATCTGGCTTCTATGTCCCTTTGCCATGGATGAATACCTCCTTTCAAAATTTAAAACTAACGTCTAGCCTTCTTTTCGTCTTTTCCATGTCCTCTGTAAGTTCTTGTTGCCACGAACTCACCAAGTTTATGTCCAACCATGTCTTCTGTTACATATACAGGCACATGCTTTCTTCCGTCATGTACTGCAATTGTATGTCCTACCATCTGTGGGAAGATTGTTGAACGACGTGACCAAGTCTTAATAACTGACTTCTGTCCTGACGCATTCATTGCTTCTACTTTTTTAAGTAAGCTTTCATCCGCAAATGGTCCCTTTTTTAATGATCTAGCCATTGGTAATCCTCCTTATTTCATGTTCTTGCCATCTCTTCTTCTTACGATGAGCTTATTGGAATTCTTGTTCTTCTTTCTTGTCTTCAAACCAAGTGCAGGTTTGCCCCAAGGTGTACATGGACCCGGACGACCGATACCAGTCTTACCTTCACCACCACCGTGTGGATGATCATTAGGATTCATTACAGAACCGCGAACGGTAGGTCTGATACCCATGTGACGCTTACGTCCTGCTTTACCAATGTTTACTAAGTCATGTTCTACGTTACCAACCTGACCGATTGTTGCACGGCAGATAATTGGAACCATTCTCATTTCGCCTGATGGTAATCTAAGTGTAGCATACTTGCCTTCCTTAGCCATAAGCTGAGCTGAGTTACCAGCTGAACGAACCAGCTGTCCACCTTTTCCTGGATATAATTCAATGTTGTGAATTTCTGTACCAACCGGAATTGCTTCTAATGGAAGGCAGTTTCCTACTCTGATTTCAGCGTTAGCGCCGTTCATAACTGTCATTCCATCCTTCAATCCGTTAGGAGCCAGGATGTATGCCTTTTCTCCGTCTGCATAGCAGATCAGTGCAATATTTGCTGTTCTGTTTGGATCGTATTCGATACCAATAACCTTTGCAGGGATATCATCTTTTCTTCTCTTGAAGTCGATGAGTCTGTATTTTCTTCTTGATCCGCCTCCGCGGTGTCTTACTGTAATCTTACCCTGGTTATTTCTACCTGAGTTCTTCTGTAAAGAAACAACAAGAGACTTCTCTGGAGTTGACTTTGTAATCTCAGAAAAATCAAGACCTGTCATGTTTCTTCTGGAAGGTGTATATGGGTTATATGTTTTAATTCCCATTTTCTCGTTCTCCTTTTCTTTATCATTATTCTTCCTTATTCAAATAGCTTATTCTTGAATAAGGTCGTGCATATACCTGAGAAGTTTATCATGCACTCTCCATTCTATATGGTAACGGACTATCTTATAATCCCTGGAAGATTTCAATGTCCTTGCTGTCTTCTGTCAGCTGAACGATTGCTTTCTTTCTCTTTGCTGTCTTGCCTTCGATTCTTCCACGTCTCTTAGTCTTTCCTTCTAAGTTCATTGTGTTTACTTTGGCAACCTTTGTTCCTTCGAACATTTTTTCAACAGCTTCTTTGATCTGTGTCTTTGTAGCCTCTGTATGAACATAGAATGTATATTTCTTTGCAGCCATATCATTCATGCTCTTTTCTGTAATTACAGGTTTGAGGATCACATCATAGTATTTTACGTCTGCCATTATGCGTACACCTCCTCGATGGTTGCTACAGCTGCCTTATCAATTACAACAGTGTCATACTTTAAGATATCGTATACATTAATTGTGTTTGTAAGAGCTGTCTTAACTGTAGGAATGTTCTTTGCAGAAGCAATTACATTGTTATCGTTTTCATTTAAAACAACCAATGCCTTGGATACCTTTAAAGCGTCCATAGCTTTTACAAAGTTCTTTGTCTTAATTTCTTCCATCTTAATTGCATCTACAACGATGAATTTATTTTCCTGAACTCTTGATGTCAATGCAGACTTAAGAGCCAGTCTCTTCTCTTTCTTATTCATCTTGAATGAATAATCTCTTGGCTTTGGAGCAAATACAACACCACCGCCTGTCCACTGTGGAGCTCTTGTTGAACCCTGTCTTGCGTGGCCTGTACCCTTCTGCTTCCAAGGCTTTCTTCCGCCGCCGCTCACTTCTGAACGTGTCTTAGCGCTCTGTGTTCCCTGGCGTTTATTTGCAAGCTGAAGCTTTACAGCCTGGTTTACCAAATGTTCGTTAACTTCTACACCGAAGATGGCATCGTTAAGTTCCATTTCTCCAACCTGCTGTCCTTCCATATTATATACAGATACTTTTGCCATTTGATTGTTCCTCCTTCCTTAATACCTATTTGCCTGACTTTACAGTTTCCTTAATGGTAACCAATGCTTTCTTTGGTCCTGGAACTGCACCTTTAACAAGGATTAAGTTGTTTTCTGCATCTACTCTTACTACTTCAAGATTCTGAACAGTAATCTTCTTGCATCCCATATGTCCAGGCATTCCTTTTCCCTTGAATACCTTAGATGGGCTGGAACAAGCACCGTTTGAACCCTGATGTCTGTGGAACTTAGAACCATGAGCCATAGGTCCTCTGGACTGACCTAATCTCTTGATTGCGCCCTGGAATCCTTTTCCCTTTGAAATAGCAGTTGCATCGACTTTATCGCCTGCTGCGAAGATTTCAGCTTTGATTTCGTCCTTTACGGAGTAATTTTCAGCATCTTCAAGCTTGAATTCTCTTACGAATCTCTTGTAAGGAACTCCTGCCTTATCAAAATGTCCTTTTCTTGGCTTGTTAACTAATTTTTCTCTGATATCGCCGAAACCAACCTGTACTGCACTGTAACCATCGTTTGCTACTGTCTTAACCTGAGTAACAACACATGGACCAGCCTGAAGTACTGTAACCGGTGTTAATGTACCGTCTTCAGCAAAAATCTGAGTCATACCAACTTTTGTTGCTAAAATCGCTTTCTTCATTTTTTTACCTCCTGTTTCATCTACAGCGGTTTTCCGTGCCCCCAGGCACCGAAAACATCCTAGAACAGCTTAATATACGTGGAACACTGCATATCATGCGTTGATTCCCTATTTTATTAGGAAGTGTGTTACTTTTATATCTAAACCCTTCAGGATTACTTGCTTTCATTTACTGACAAATTATTTTGTCTTCATTTTGATGTCGATATATACACCAGCTGGCATTTCTAACTTAGATAATGTCTCAACAGTCTTCTGTGAAGGTGTGATAATATCGATAAGTCTCTTATGAGTTCTCTGTTCGAACTGTTCTCTGGAATCCTTATACTTGTGAACGGCTCTTAAGATTGTAACTACTTCCTTCTTTGTTGGAAGAGGTACCGGACCGCTAACCTTTGTTCCTGTCTTCTTAACAGTTTCGATGATTTTGGCAGCTGACTGATCGATTAACTGATGATCATAAGCTTTCAATGTGATTCTCATTACTTGACTTGCCATAAAAAAAGTCGCCTCCTTTTCGTACTTTTAACTAAGCACAACAAGTGGTGACTGTACACTCTGCCGTGTGTTTCCTAACCCATCATTCCGCTTTCTGAACTCCGGACACACGCATTCTCTTTCTTTTGAAAAAGAACCTTTTAAATTGGTACAGTGACTTGTCGCCAGTTTCCTAACTTGACATTCGCTCCGCGGAAAACCTGCTTCTGATTTCAAAAGCAGCAACCTCTCGTTTCATCGCTATCATGCCACAGCAAGAAACACTATACACTAT
>CALWLV010000200.1 GCA_944381595.1 uncultured Roseburia sp. | reverse complement strand
AGCAGAGGGTCATAGGTTCGAGCCCTATAGGTCCCATCAGCCGGCGTGGCGGAACAGGCAGACGCACAGGACTTAAAATCCTGCGGGACTAAACTCCCGTACCGGTTCGATTCCGGTCGCCGGCAGTCAATGGAGAGATATCGAAGTGGTCATAACGAGGCGGTCTTGAAAACCGTTTGTCCGCAAGGGCGCGTGGGTTCGAATCCCACTCTCTCCGCTTCATAATTAAATTACAATTATGGTATCAGCTTTGGAGAAGTACCCAAGAGGCTGAAGGGGCTCCCCTGGAAAGGGAGTAGGTCGTTAATAGCGGCGCGAGGGTTCAAATCCCTCCTTCTCCGTCAGAAGTCGACATTCTTTGTAAAAAGGATGTCGGCTTTTTTTTGTTACAATTATAAATAATAAAATGCAGTAAAGCATGAAGTAATGCTTTCGTGGTTGAAATCTATGAAGTAATAAAGTATAATAAGAACGATAAGATTTTTAAAGACAAAGGAGAATTGTTACATGAAAACAAGAGAACAATTTGGTTCCCGATTAGGATTTGTGCTGGTTTCTGCCGGATGCGCTGTAGGATTGGGAAATGTGTGGAAATTCCCATACATATGCGGACAGTATGGAGGAGCAGCCTTTATTCTGATTTATTTAGTATTTCTTGTACTGCTTGGGGCACCTATTTTGATTTGCGAAATTTCAGTGGGACGTGCCAGTAGAAAGGGAGTTGTAAAAGCATACAATGAATTGGAACCAAAAGGTGAGAAATGGCATCATATTAAGTGGGTTGGAATAGCTGGTAACTATTTGCTTATGATGTTTTATACCATGGTTTGTGGATGGATGTTGAATTATGCAGTGAAGATGGCTTCAGGAGAGCTTTACGGATTAGATACTCAGGGCATTGAAGGACAGTTTAACAGTATGCTTCAGGCACCTGGAGAGTTACTTTTCTGGACTTTGTTATCTATTTTGATCGCATTTGGCGTCTGTGCATTGGGATTAAATGGTGGAATAGAGAAAGTCAATAAAGCAATGATGATTATTTTAATTATATTGATGGTGATTCTGGCGGCACACTCTCTGGTATTGAATAATGCCATGGAAGGTGTGAAATTTTATCTGGTTCCTGATTTTAAAGCTTTGTTGGAGACTGGAATTGGTGAAGCCGTGTTTGCAGCCATGACCCAGGCATTCTTTACCCTGAGTGTAGGTATTGGCTCCATGGAAATTTTCGGTAGTTATTTAAGTAAAGAAAGAGCAATTCCAGGAGAAGCAATCAGTATTATTGGCGTGGATACTTTCGTAGCATTGATGGCGGGATTTATTATTATTCCAGCATGTTTTGCCTATGGTGTGCAGCCTGATTCCGGCCCATCTTTATTATTTATTACATTACCAAATGTATTTGATCATATGGTTGGAGGAAGAATCTGGGGCTTTGCATTCTTTGTATTTATGTCCTTTGCAGCATTAACTACGGTCATTGCTGTGTTTGAAAATATCATTTGTTATTTCATGGATGGATTGGAATGGAGCAGAAAGAAGGCAGTTTTAGTAAACATTGTTATTATCACTGTATTATCACTGCCGGCTGTCTTTGGATTTAATCTTTTATCAGGTTTTGAACCGATTGGACAGGGCAGTACGATTATGGATCTGGAGGATTTCCTGGTATCCAGCAATCTGCTTCCTCTGGGAAGTTTACTATTCCTGTTATTTTGTACCAGAAAGAATGGATGGGGATTTGATAATTTTATAAAGGAAGCGAATACAGGAAAGGGACTTAAAATATCAAAATCATTTCGTTTTTATATGAGTTATGTCCTGCCTGCAATTGTAGTAGTGATTTACCTGAAAGGATATTATGATCTCTTTGCTCCAATGGGTATCGGTCCTCTGGTATTCTGGATGATTTTTGCATGTATTCTGCTTGCCGGAATTTTTATCATTGCCTCTGGTATTTTAAATCGTAAAGCGGAGAAATAAACATGATAGGAACCATTGTAAATACAAGCACAATCCTTGCAGGAAGTCTGCTTGGAAGTCTGTTGAAAAAAGGAATCAAAGAAGAATATCAGGAAGCATTGTTTCGTGCTATGGGTCTTGCTGCAGTGGGGCTTGGGCTGAATGCGGTGGTACAAAATATGCAGAACAGTGCATTTCCGGTATTGTTTATTATCAGTCTTGCTGCAGGAAGTCTGTTGGGAACTTTTTTAAAAATTGATGAGAGGTTTCAGGGACTGACAGCAAGATTTTCCGGGAATCGACTGGGGGAAGGGTTATCCACTGGTATTTTGCTTTATTGTATCGGTACTTTATCCATTTTAGGACCGATTCAGAGTGCATTATATCAGGATCACACCTATCTGTTCACCAATGCCACATTGGATTTTGTTACATCTACGGCATTGTCTTCAGCATATGGAATTGGAATGGCATTGGCTGCACCGGTATTATTTGTATGGCAGGGAAGTATTTATTTACTGGCTAAGCTTTTGGGAGCATTTCTGATACCGGATATGATGACAGAAATATCCATTGTTGGAGGATTCTTAATTGCGGCGTCGGGACTTGGAATGTTAAAAATAAAAGACTGTAAGCCATTAAATATGCTGCCGGCTCTTTTCGTACCGGTTATCTGGTTTGGCATACAGAGATTGATATAAGAAAATGTATTATGGAGGTTTTAGAATGGATACAAAGGACTTAATGCTTGATCCAAAACATGAAAGTATGAGCAGGGATGAAATGGCAGTGCTGCAGGGACAAAAACTGGTCAAAACAGTGAAACGGTGCTATGACAATGTCCCATTTTATCATGATAAAATGAAAGATATGGGACTGGAACCGGGAGATATTCGAAATATTGAAGATATTCGGAAACTTCCGTTTACCACCAAAGAGGATTTGAGAAATAATTATCCATTTGGCCTTTGTGCTGTGCCCCGGTCAGAAATTGTCCGTTTGCAAGGAACATCCGGTACGACAGGAAAGCTTACCATTGTTCCATATACGCAGCATGATGTGGATGTCTGGGCAGAAAGTGCAGGAAGGTGTCTGACCATGGCAGGTCTGACCAAAGAAGACATCATTCATGTTTGTTATGGATATGGTTTGTTTACCGGAGGTCTGGGTGCAGATTTTGCTGCAAATAGAATTGGTGCTACAGTAGTGCCCATGTCTGCAGGAAATACAGCAAGGCAGATTATGTGTATGGAAGATTTCGGTGCAACGGCACTTGCATGTACTCCATCTTATGCACTGTATCTGGCTGAGTCTATCGCAGAAGCCGGTAAGGTAGATGCCATGAAATTAAAAGTAGGGATTCATGGAGCAGAACCATGGACAGAAGAGATGCGCAGAAAGATTGAAGAAATTCTTCATATTGAGTGTTTTGATATTTATGGACTTTGCGAAATTACCGGTCCGGGTGTTGCCATGGATTGCAGGTATCACAATGGATTACATATCAACCACGATTTCTTCTATCCGGAGGTTCTGGACCCGGTGACATATGAACCAATGGAAGATGGGGAGCTGGGAGAATTGGTTTTCACAACATTGGAGAAAGAGGGAATGCCGTTGTTGCGTTACCGCACGAAAGATTTGACCAGTATTGACCATTCTACCTGTGCATGTGGACGAACGACACCAAGAATTTCAAAATTTAAGGGAAGAACAGATGATATGAAGGTAATTCGCGGCGTCAATGTGTTCCCAACACAGGTAGAGACAATCCTGTTATCCATAGGTGGAAATATTTCAAACCATTATCAGATGATTGTGGATAGGGTGAATAATTCAGATACTCTGACGGTTATGGTAGAGGTAAATGACAATGTATTCTCAGATGAGATGGGAAAATTGGATGGATTGAAACGGTCAGTAGAGGCAAAACTGAAACAGGCATTGGGTATCTCAGTGGATGTAAAACTGGTTGAGCCAAAGACGATACAGAGAAGTGAGGGGAAGGCAAAACGTGTGATTGATAAGCGGAACCTTGTATAGATAGAGAAAGGAGACGAGATTATGAAGATTAAACAGTTATCTGTTTTTTTGGAAAACAGAAAGGGTAGATTAAGTGAAGTATTGGGTATTTTGGCAGAAAACAAAGTGAACATTGTGGCAATTAGTCTTGCGGACACTTCGGATTATGGTATGCTTCGTATGATTGTGTCCGATCCGTATAAGGGATGTAATGTGCTTCGTGAACAGGGAATGCAGGCCATGCTGACAGATGTGATCGGTATTCGTGTACCCCATGCCACTGGCTCTCTTTATCATGCCATGGAGCTTCTTATGGAAAAGAATGTCAATGTGGAATATATGTATGCGTTTGCAAATGGAGAGGATGCATCTGCCATATTAAAGACAAAAGATATCGATGAGGCAATTCTTGCATTACAAGAGGGCGGATTTGATGTGTGGAGAGAAGAAGAAGCTTATCATGCAAATTTATAAATCGCACGTAACTAAAAAGAAATTGTTCCCTGGTGAACGATTTCTTTTTTGCAAAGAAATTGATTTTACAGAAAAGATATGTTAGATTTTACATCAATATGATAAAATATTGTACAGACGAATCAGGCAATATAGAAAGGACAGCAGAAACGATGGATTTGTTGGAAATCAGAGATAAAATAGATTTGGTGGACAGGGAAATTGTCCATTTATTTGAAGAACGCATGAATTTATGCAGAGATGTAGCGAAATATAAAATAGAAAACAACAAACAGGTATTGGATCCCAAACGGGAAAAGGAAAAAATCAAAAAAATTGCTGAAATTACCAAAGAAGAGGACTATAAGCAGAGTACCGGGGAGCTGTTTAAACAGATTATGGCTATGAGTCGGAAAATGCAGTATAAAATGCTTGCCGCTCATGGACTGATGAGAGAAGTTTCTTTTCAGGAAGTGACCGAAATCCCAAAGAGCGGAGTGAAAGTGGTATATCAGGGGGTGGAAGGAGCTTACGCACACGAAGCAGCTTTGCAGTATTTTGGAGAATCGGTATCAGCATATCATGTGGATTCCTGGAGAGATGCCATGGAAGAAGTGAGGTATGGAAAAGCAGATTATGCCGTACTTCCAATCGAAAATTCCACAGCAGGTTCTGTGACTCAGGTTTATGATCTTTTGATGGAATACGATAATTATATTGTGGGGGAGACATTTTTGAAAGTCCGCCATGCATTAATCGGACTTCCGCAGGCGAAGATAGAAGATATCAGAAGAGTATATTCTCATCCTCAGGCACTGATGCAGAGCGAAGGATTTTTATATCAGCATAAAGATTGGGAGCAGGTCAGTGTCAGTAACACAGCAGCCAGCGCTAAGAAAATTTTGGAAGAAGGGGATGTTACCCATGCAGCCATAGCAAGTACAAGAGCAGCGAACATATATGGTTTGCAGGTATTGAAAGAGGATATACAGGATAATGATAAAAATACCACCAGATTTTTGATTATAGGACGGGATAAGGTTTATCGGAAGGATGCTTCAAAAATCAGCATTTGTTTTGAAATTGCACATGAAAGCGGTTCTTTATATGAAATGTTATCTCATTTTATATTTAATAATTTAAATATGACGCAGATTGAGTCCAGACCACTGGAAGGAAGAACATGGGAATATGGATTTTTCATTGACTTTACAGGTAATCTTGGGGACGCAGCAGTAAAAAATGCCCTTAGGGGAATTGATGAGGAAGCAAATTATTTTAAGATACTGGGAAATTACTAAAAGAGGAGTGATGGTGTATGGCAGTCAGCAAATTTGCAGCAGTCAATGTAGGCTCTTATGAATTGAGATTGAAGATTTATGAGATATCATCCGGAAAAAAAGTCCGGTTAATTGATAATGTACGATATGTGATGGAATTGGGAAAGGAAACATATACGGAAAAAAGGGTCAGCTTCGAAACCATTGAGAAGATGTGCGATATTTTGGAAGGTTTCTCGAATATTATGAAAGAATATCAGGTCAGAGAATACGAGGCAGTGGCGGCCAGCGGAATACGGGAAGCTGAGAATGCAGAAATTATTGTGGACCGGATTAAAGTACGAACGGGGTTAAATGTAAAACTAATCAGCAACTCAGAACAGCGATTATTTGCTTATAAAGCATTGACCATGTATCCGGAAGAATTTGAGGCTTTCAGTCGGGGAAATACCGCAATTCTCGATGTTGGTGCAGGAAGTATTCAGATTTCCATGCTGGATAAGAAAAACATTGTATCCACCCAGAATATTAAAATCGGTTCTTTGAGAATTAGAGAACTTTTGTTAAATTTAAGTGAGAATATGAAGCATTTTGATACGCTGATGGATGAATTGATTAACAATGATTTACAGACATTTAAGCGAATGTTTATTAAAGATAAGGTGATTGACAATATCATTGCGACAGGAGAACAGATTACCTTATTTACCAAAAACAAGGATACCGGGCAATTTGACCGGCTGATGAGTGCAGAAGATTTCATGGGACGTTATAACAGACTGAATAGTAAGAGTCAGGATGAAATAGCAAGAGAACTTCAGGTAACCAGCGAACAGGCAACCATTCTGATTCCATGTGCCAGAATCTATGGGCGTTTCATAGAGGTGGCCGGCTGCAGAAACCTATGGGTACCAGGGACTGATATTTGTGATGGTATCGTTATGGATTATGCCATGAGAAAGAAGAAAATCGGTCAGAAACATAATTTTGAGGAAGATATATTAAATGAGGTTCGGGGGATTTCCAAGCGTTACAAGGGAAATACGGTACATATTCAGTTTATCAGAGAAATGGCAGTGCAGATTTTTGATGCCACAAAGAAAGTCCATGGATTGTCTGGAAGAGAACGGTTAATTTTGGAACTGGCAGCCCTTCTTCATGACTGTGGAAAATATATCAGTATTCATAATGCAGCAGAATGTTCTTATAATATTATTATGGCAACAGAGATTATTGGTCTGTCTCACAGAGAGCGGGAGCGTCTGGCAGAAATCGTGAAATACAATACGACAGAGATTCCGCCGGCAGCAGATTTATCCGTCATAAAATTGACGGCGATTTTAAGGGTGGCAAATGCACTGGATCGCAGTCACAAACAGAAGATGCAGGGATGCAGGTTCGATTTGAAAGAGAACCAGCTGATTATCAGTACAAAGACGAAGGAAGATATTACACTGGAAAAAGGATTATTTGTAGAAAAAGCAGAATTTTTTGAAGAAGTGTATGGTATCAAACCAATCATCAAGCAGAAAAAATTTAATGTATAAAGCTGGCAGTTGAGCCAGGGATAGGAGTAGCGCATGAGTGAAAGATACATGAACAGAGAATTAAGCTGGCTGAGTTTTAATTACAGGATTTTATCCGAAGCAAGGGATAAGACAAATCCGTTATTTGAGCGTTTGAAGTTTTTAAGCATTACCTCCTCCAATATGGATGAATTTTTTATGGTACGTGTGGCATCACTGAAGGATATGGTAAATGCTAATTATGAAAAAAAGGATATTGCAGGAATGCGTCCGAAGGAGCAAATCGCAGCTATTTTGAAGGAAACCCATGACTTTGTGAATCTGCAGTATTCTACGTTTAACCGTTCACTGGTACCTGCTTTGAAACATGAAGGTCTGGTTATTATTGATCAACATGAAGATTTGAATGAGGAGCAGAAGAAGTATGTGGATAAATATTTTGATGAAAATGTATATCCGGTACTGACGCCCATGGCTGTCGATTCTTCCCGCCCATTTCCATTAATCAGAAATAAATCATTGAACATTGCCGCATTGCTTGAAGATAAAGAGGATTTGAGCGAGAAGGCAAGAGTAAGAAAATTAGAAAAGGAGGGAAAAACGAAAAAGGAAGAAGAGAAGAAAGCAAAAACGGAACTGGAATTTGCTACGGTTCAGGTTCCATCGGTGCTTCCGAGATTCATAGAGATTCCTTCAGAAAAAGAAGGACAGACTACGGTGATTCTTCTGGAGGAAATCATTGAGCGTCATATTGAGAAATTATTTATGAATTACAAGGTGGTTTGTGCTCATCCATATCGTGTGATGCGAAATGCAGATCTGACAATTGACGAAGACGATGCGGAAGATTTGCTGAAAGAAATAGAGAAACAGTTAAAGAAACGTCAGTGGGGCGAGGCCATCCGTCTGGAAATTGAAGACAAAATGGATGAAAGACTGTTAAAGATTCTGAAAGACGAGCTGGATATCAATGATGCCGGTATTTTTGCAATCAACGGACCTCTGGATTTGACATTTTTGATGAAGTTATATGGAATCGAAGGCTTTGATCATTTAAAAACACCAAAGTACATTCCTCAGCAGAATCCTGCCATTCATTCAGAGGAAAATCTGTTTGACCAGATAAGCAGGGGAGACATTTTGCTGCATCATCCATATCAGACCTTTGATCCTGTGGTGGATTTTGTCAGACAGGCAGCAGTGGATCCGAAGGTATTGGCAATCAAACAGACCTTATACCGGGTGAGTGGAAATTCTCCAATTATCGCGTCTCTTGCACAGGCTGCAGAAAACGGAAAACAGGTTTCTGTACTGGTAGAATTAAAGGCTCGTTTTGATGAGGAAAATAATATTATCTGGGCAAAAAAACTGGAAAAGGCAGGTTGTCATGTCATCTATGGCTTGAAGGGATTAAAGACCCATAGTAAGATTACCCTGGTAGTAAGAAGCGAGGAAGATGGAATCAAGCGATATGTTCATCTTGGTACCGGTAACTACAATGATTCCACTGCAAAGCTGTACACAGATATGGGATTATTTACCTGCAGGCAGGCCATAGGAGAGGATGCAACGGCAGTATTTAATATGCTGTCCGGATATTCGGAGCCGGCAAGCTGGAATAAACTGGCTCTTGCTCCTCTTTGGCTGAGAGACAAATTTGAATATTTAATCCGAAGAGAGATTGGCTATGCCAAAGAAGGAAAAGAGGCATTTATTGTGGCTAAGATGAATTCTCTCTGTGATAAGGAAACCATAGATTTGCTCTATGAGGCAAGTGCGGCAGGAGTAAAAGTGGATTTGATTGTTCGTGGTATTTGTTGTCTGAGAGCAGGGGTTCCGGGATTGAGTGAGAATATCTCAGTCCGTTCTATTGTGGGAACATTCCTGGAGCATAGCAGAATTTTTTATTTCCACAACGGAGGATATGAAGAGGTTTATATGGGCAGTGCTGACTGGATGCCAAGAAATCTGGACAAACGTGTGGAAATTCTCTTCCCTGTGGAAGATGCGAACCTGAAAGAAGAGGTCATTCATATTTTAAATATTCAGCTGGCAGATACATTAAAAGCACATGTGATGAAACCGGATGGCAATTATGAAAAGGTAGATAAGAGAGGAAAGGTTTTACTGGCCTCCCAGGAATATTTCTGCAAAGAAGCGATGGAGCGTGCTGCAGCCATGCGAAATAATGAATTGGAGCATACTTTTATTCCAATGACGAATGAAGGTGAGAAAGAATGATAAATATGAATGATAATGCAAGAAAATGGATTGATTTGCATGTTCATTCCAATGCATCCGACGGAACTTTTTCTCCGTCGGATTTAGTGAATTATGCAGAAAAAAAAGAGTTATATGCCTTTGCACTGACGGACCACGATACGGTAGATGGCGTGGAAGAAGCCTTAAAGGCAGCAGAGGGAAAGACGGTAAAAGTAATACCGGGCATTGAGATTTCTGCAGAGAATCCGGGATATACAGATTTGCATATTCTTGGACTGAATGTAAATGATAAGAGTCAGGAATTTCTGACCATTGTGGAACGCTGCAGAAAAAGCAGAGATGAACGGAATGAGAAAATGATAGAAAAGGTAAGGGAATTGGGTCTTCCACTGACCGTAGAGATTATGAAAGAACGGTTTGGGGATGCTTCCCTGACCCGGGCACATTTTGCCAGATATATGATGGAAGAGGGATTTGTAACTTCCAAGGAAGAGGCATTTGCCCGTTATTTAAATCCCGGAAAACCATGTTATGTGCCAAGGGAAAAGATTTCTCCAAAGATGGCCATTGAATTAATCTTACAGGCAGGTGGTCATCCGGTACTGGCACATCCCCTTCTTTACAAGATGGGAAAAGAAAGATTGCGTGAAACTATTTTGAAATTGAAACATTATGGTCTTCAGGGGATAGAAGGCATATATTCTTTAAATAGTCCGGCAGATGACAGAGACTTAAAGGTACTGTCGGAGGAATTGGGCTTGTTTCTGACCGGTGGTTCTGATTTTCATGGAAGCAATAAACCGAATATTGACCTTGGGACAGGAAAAGGAAATTTAAGAATTCCAAAGAAATTGCTGGAACCTATATTATAAAAAACCATGTCAGGGAATACTATGGAAAAACCCTTGAGGAGGTAACCATGGAGACAGAAATCAGAACAGACCTGGCATTGGAAGAAAAAGAGCGGTTTGAAGGAACCGATGTGGAAGTAAGCGGAGTGTCGCTGGAAAAAAGAAAGAGTCTGGCGGGGACATTTCAGGTTACAATGGTAAAAATTTTGGATGAGCATGGCGCAAGTGTGATGAGAAAGCCCCGGGGAACCTATGTAACACTGGAAAATTGTTTTATCGATGAATGCCATCCGGATTTGTACGAAGATATGATTCATGAAATTTCGGTTCAGATACGTCAGATGATGAAAGAATTTCAGAGACAGGATGGCAGATCCAAAGATAAGATTTTAATTGCGGGACTTGGGAATAGAAATGCAACACCGGATGCATTAGGTCCGGTCACTGTGGAAGATATTCTCATTGGAAAGCATCTGTGTGCAGTGGCACCCGGAGTGATGGGACAGACAGGATGCGAAACCTCAGATTATATCAGAGGAATTGTAAAGGAAATACAGGCAGATCTCATTATTGCAGTGGACGCACTGGCGGCAAGAAATACAAGAAGGCTGAATACCACGGTACAAATCAGTGATACGGGGATACACCCCGGTTCCGGGGTTGGAAATCACAGACAGGCAATTACCAGAGAAAGCATGGGTGTTCCGGTTATCGCCATTGGAGTGCCTACGGTTGTGGAGGCTGCCACCATTGTCAATGATGTTCTGGATAACCTGGTACAGGCACTGGAAATGTCGGATCATGTAAAGGGATTGTCCCAGGTTATGAATGAGTTTTCGGAAATGGAAAAAAGACAACTGGTCAGAGAACTGATGGATGTTCAGACCAGGGATTTATATGTGACTCCCAAGGATATTGATGAGACCATAGGAATTCTTGGTAAAATCATCTCTGAGGGAATTAACGATGCACTGGCAGGCTAAAGGTGTTTGTGATAAGTGTTTTCTTAGAAAAATGCTTGTATCATCATCCGCTTAGTGTTACAATTTTAACGAGAGAAAAGACAGGATTGTTTTGGCAAAAACAGTCAGAAGGAGGATTTATGTCAGTATTGGTAACTGGTGGTGCAGGCTATATTGGAAGCCATACCTGTGTGGAATTATTAGAGGCAGGCTATGAGGTAATCGTGGCAGATAATCTATACAATGCCAACAAGAAAGCTTTGGAGAGGATAAAGCAGATTACAGGAAAAGATGTGAAATTTTATGAGGCGGATATCCTGGATCGGGATAAAATGAATGAAATTTTTGATAACGAAGACATTGATTCCGTCATTCACTTTGCCGGATATAAGGCTGTAGGTGAATCTGTGAGAAAACCAATTGAATATTATTATAACAATATGACAGGAACTCTGGTACTCTGTGATGTGATGAGAAATCATGGAGTAAAGAATATCATCTTTAGTTCTTCCGCAACCGTGTATGGTGATCCGGAAATCATTCCGATTACAGAGGAGTGCAAGAAAGGAACTCCGACGAATCCATATGGTTGGACAAAGTCTATGTTAGAACAGGTATTGATGGATATTCACACTTCGGACCCGGAATGGAATGTGACATTGCTTCGTTATTTTAACCCAATCGGAGCACATAAGTCTGGTTTGATTGGAGAAGATCCAAAAGGAATTCCAAATAATCTTCTTCCTTATGTAGCACAGGTTGCCATCGGAAAATTAGAGTGTCTTGGCGTATTTGGTGATGATTATGATACGCCGGATGGAACCGGTGTGAGAGATTATATTCATGTGGTAGATCTTGCAAGGGGGCATGTGAAGGCCATTGAGAAATTGAAGAAGAATCAGGGAGTATCCATTTATAATCTTGGAACCGGACATGGTTATAGTGTGCTGGAGGTCGTGCATGCTTTCGAGAAGGCTTGTGGAAAGAACATACCATATGTTATTAAGCCAAGAAGAGAGGGAGATATTGCCACCTGTTACTGTGATCCAAAGAAGGCAAAAGAGGAACTGGGCTGGACTGCGGAATATGGCATCGAGGAAATGTGTGCAGATTTATGGAAATGGCAGACCATGAATCCGGATGGATATGGAGAGGACTGATATGGAAGGACAGTACGTGAAAGCTTTGACGGAATATGGTATACGCTGCGGATTGGTTCCGGAGGAAGAGCGGATTTATACCACGAATCTTTTGCTGGACCTGATGCACTGTGATGAGTACCAGGAGTCAGAAACAGAATTGGAGCTTACATTAGAAGAAATATTAAAAGGACTGGATGATCTTGCAGTGGAAAAGGGATTGATTTCCGATACGGTGACGGAGCGGGATTTATTTGATACCAGATTAATGAATGCACTGGTGCCAAGACCGAAGCAGGTAATCGATCATTTCTGGCGTCTCTATGAAGAAAAAGGGGCAGAAGCCGCTACGGATTTCTATTATGAATTTAGTCAAAATACGGATTATATTCGTCGTTATCGCGTCTGTAAGGACATGAAGTGGAAAGTGGACAGTGAATACGGGCAGTTGGATATTACCATTAATTTATCCAAACCGGAGAAAGATCCAAAAGCCATTGCTGCAGCCAGATCGGCAAAACAGAGTGGTTATCCAAAATGTCTTCTTTGCAGGGAAAATGAGGGATATGCCGGAAGGCTGAATCATCCGGCACGGGAGAATCACAGAATTATTCCAATTACCATAGCAGGAAGCCAGTGGGGATTTCAGTATTCACCTTATGTGTATTATAATGAACATTGTATTGTCTTTAATGGACAACATATACCAATGAAGATGGAAGAACAGACCTTTCGGAAATTATTTGATTTTATCCGTATGTTTCCACATTATTTTCTGGGTTCTAATGCGGATTTACCGATTGTAGGCGGTTCCATTCTGTCCCATGATCATTTTCAGGGAGGGCACTATACCTTCGCTATGGAAAAGGCAGATTACGAAAGTCATTTTACATTGGAAAAATATCCGGAAGTGGAGGCAGGAATTGTGCACTGGCCATTGTCTGTCATTCGTCTGAGACACAAGGATACGGAACAGCTGGTTCAGGCAGCAGCGTATATTCTGGAAGCCTGGAGAGGATATACGGATGAAGAAGCGTTTATATTTGCTGAAACAGAGGGAGAGCCTCATAATACCATTACGCCCATTGCAAGAAAAAGGGGAGAGGTTTATGAACTGGATTTGACACTGCGGAATAATATTACAACAAAGGAACATCCGTTGGGTGTGTATCATCCACATGAAGAACTTCACCATATTAAAAAGGAAAATATTGGATTGATTGAAGTAATGGGACTTGCTGTACTTCCGGCCCGATTAAAGGGGGAACTGGAATTGCTCTGTGAATATCTGGTTCATAACATGGAAATCAGGGAAAATCAAATCATCGAAAAACACGCAAAATGGGCAGAAACACTGAAACAACAGTATACATTTACCGAAGAAAATGTGATGGACATTTTGAAAGAAGAAGTGGGAAAGGTATTTGTAAAAGTATTAGAGCATGCCGGAGTATTTCCTTGCGACGAAAAAGGCAGGGCGGCATTTGGCAGATTTTTATCTTTTTTGAATGAATGATCATAAGTGGTTTTCAGGTGTATATGCATGAAGTTGTGATACCGGGAATAGAATAATATATGGGTGGTATTTGCTGCCCGTATATTATTTTTTTGTGTCTGGGGATGGTATGCAATGGAAATAAAGGGAAGGAAGATTCAGATTGTTATTTATTTACTGGCGGGAATTCTATTGATGAAACTGGTTGCATGGCTGGATCCTGATTTGTTGCAGAAACAGGTGGAACGGGATATTCATTGGAAGATGGGAGAGTTTATCATTCATGTGATGCAGAATGCCAATGTAAAGACGGCATATGTGTTGCGGGATGACAGCACTGTGATGGAAAAACTGGTAAAAAATGCAAATAGTGATACAAGCAGTGTGTACAGCTTTGTTGAGTATCAGTATTCCAAACAGAATCTGATTCGGTATGCACCGGCTTCCGGCAAGGAGGAGCAGACCCAGCTTGCACAGAAGAAGGAAGAAGAGAAAGAATCCGATGAAGTCCGGGAAAATGGAGAGAAAGAGGATCAGGTACCGGTGTCGGAGGAAACAACGGCTGCCACCGGGGAGACAGGGGAAAATGTAGGAACAGAAGTACCTGTGCAGGAGACGTTCTCACCGGTATTTTCCCTGGAACAAATTATGAATTATGATTTTCTCAGATCCAATCTTTATATTGTACCGGAGCGTGCCAGTGTTTTGCCGGAGGATTTAAACGGAGAAAAATTGTTATCCATGGATATGAGTATCGAGAAGGATGCATCTGTGCCTCAGATTTTGATTTATCATACCCATGGCAGTGAAACTTTTGTGGATTCCACGGAAGATTTAAAAGGAACAGGAATCATTGCTGTGGGGGCAAAATTGGCGGAAGTTTTGTCCAATCAGTATGGATATAACGTGATTCACTGTACGGAAATATTTGATCATGTCAACGGTGTATTTGACCGGTCTAAGGCATATGATTATTCCAGACAGACGGTGCAGCAAATTCTGACCGATCACCCAACCATTCAGGTCATGATAGATTTACATAGAGATGGAGTGCGGGAAGATTTGCATCTGGTGACAGATGTGAATGGAAAGCCTACGGCGCAGATTATGTTTTTTAATGGTGTGAGCAGAAGTTCTGCAAAAGGAGAGATTAGCTATCTGTATAACCAATATCGCAGTGAAAATCTTTCTTTCAGTCTTCAGGCTAAGTTGGAAGCCTTGGGAAAATACCCTGATTTTACCAGAAAAAATTACATTGATGCCTATCAGTATAATCTGGATTTACTGCCAAGGGCCATGCTGATTGAAGCGGGAGCCCAGACAAACACTTTGCAGGAGGAATTGAATGCCATGGAATTACTGGGTGATGTGTTAGATGGAGTATTATCCGGGAAAAGCAGGGAACATCTGGGATTATCAGTGAACTGAAGAAATAACAGTGGCTTGGATATCTGTTTTGTGTTATAATCAAAAGACAAAGGAGGAAGGCATCATGAATTATGCATCGATTAAAAGAATGGATGTAGCCAATGGACCTGGAGTTCGTATGTCCCTGTTTGTCAGCGGATGTACCCATTATTGTAAGAATTGTTTTAACCGGGAAGCATGGGATTTTGATTATGGAAATCCATTTACGGAGAAAGAGATAGAGAAAATCGTTGATTATGTCAGTGGTGAATATATTTCAGGATTGACTCTGCTTGGCGGAGAACCTTTAGAACCGGAGAATCAGAAGGGGATATTACCGCTGTTGCGCAGAATGAAAGAAGTCTGTCCGGATAAGTCTATTTGGTGTTATACCGGATATGACTTTGAGAAAGATGTACTGGGATGGATGAGGGAGAAAGTGCCTGAAACAAGAGAAATATTAAGTTATTTGGATGTGATGGTGGATGGAGAATATGTGGAAGAACTGCATGATTTGTCTCTGCGGTTCAAAGGTTCCTCAAACCAGCGTATCATTATGGTTCAAGATTCCCTGCAAACAGGAGAAATCGTGCTCTGGGACGGAGTACGGCAGAAATAGTAGTGACAAAAGAAATAAGGAGAATTGATATGACACAGATAGTAAAGATAAAGAAACTCAGAGAACAGGCTGTGATTCCTGCTTATGGAAGTAAGGATGCTGCAGGGGCGGATCTCTATGCCTGCCTGGATGAGGCTGTAACGATTGCACCGGGGGCCACAGAATTTGTAAAGACAGGCATTTCCATGGAGATTCCACAGGGATTTGCAGGTTTGGTATATGCAAGAAGTGGACTGGCCTGCAAAAAAGGCCTGGCACCAGCCAATAAGGTAGGAGTGATTGACGCTGATTATAGAGGAGAAATTATGGTGGCATTATATAATCATTCTGCTCAGCCGGTAACCGTAGAGCAGGGTGAGAGGATTGCTCAGATTGTCATTACACCATATCTGACAGCGGTATTTCAAGAGACAGACGAATTAAGTGATACCGATCGCGGAGAAGGCGGATTTGGGTCTACAGGAAGAAAATAAGATTCAGATGTCAGGGAACAGGAAAAAGAAAGGGGGTTGTCGGTAAATAACGATTTTTAACTCCTAAAAATCAAAAAGGTAACATCCCTGAAAAATCAATACTTTCAAAGTATGAGTTATCCTTTCAGGGATGTTACCTTTTATATTTTATAA
>CALWLV010000199.1 GCA_944381595.1 uncultured Roseburia sp. | reverse complement strand
ATCAAGTTCTTTTTCACTTAATCTTTTGTATTCTATTCCCATTTCATACGCCTCCTCAATTTCCAATCTGTCTACTTTCTTCCAAACCGCACTTACTTATGATACGGTTCATTTTCAATAATCCGATAACTGCGATAAATCTGCTCTAACAAAATGACTCTCATCAGTTGATGAGGAAATGTCAGTTTGGAAAAACTAAGCTTAAAATCTGCCCTGCTGCTCACACTGGAGTGTAATCCAAGAGAACCTCCGATTACAAACACAATATGACTGACTCCCTGCACTCCAAGACTTTCGATTTTCTGAGATAATTCTATGGAATCCAGCATTTTTCCATTTATTTCCAGAGTAATCACATATGCATCATCACGAATATTTTTCAAAATCCGTTCTGCCTCTTTTTTCTTAATTTGTTCTTCCTGGGCAGCAGATGCACCCTCTATTGTTTTCTCATCCGCCACTTCTATAATCTCAAGTCTTGCGTATCTTCCAAGCCGTTTCTTATATTCATCAATGGCCATGGTAAAATATTTTTCCTTTATTTTACCCACCACAACCAAAGTCAGCTTCATTTTTTTCCTTCCTTCCCTAAATTTTATTCTTATTGTACACAAATACAGAAAAGATTACAACGATTATTTTTTTCCTTGTTTCCTCTCTCCCAATATGATAAAATAATGTCTATTGATTACTATATATGGAGGTATACCATGAAATATTGCCCTTTATGTAACAAAGACCTGGAGGATGATCAAAATCTATGTCCGGAATGTGGCTGTGAACTGCTGAATGGTTCGTCAGAAGACAGCGTGATACTTTTAGAACATGAGAATGAAGAAACCATATTAAAATTATTTAATTATCTTCGGGAACATGGATTTGAAAAAACTCAGTATTACAACAATCAGAAACATCTTACCTATGTACTGGTCACTGATGCTGCAGAGGAACAAAGAACAAGAGAATCCCTTCTTTATTATCTGGAAAACAGTGACTTTTCCGACAGGGAAGACATTCAGGAACAACTGTCCATTGGATTACAGTCCCTTTTCCCGGATGAGGGTGGAAAGACATTTGTCAAAGCCAAAGACCGGTATCATGATATGATGTCATCTGCAACCAGTCTGATTTTTGTCGGTGTTCTTGGTTTTGTCTTAATTACACTGATTTATCTTGATGTTATTCCATTAGATATGAATATACTGTTCTACATCTTAAGCTCCTGTATGTTTGGTGGTTTTCTGATTTTGGGAATTGTTTCCCTTGTAAAATCTCTAAAGATTAAATCCTCCATTTCACAGGAAAAAGATTTATCAGAAGAAATCAAGACATTTCTGCTGGAATATTATGAAAATGCTTCTGATTCTGACTCCCTCTCTGACTTATCAGAAGAAGAAAAATACTTCAGTCGTACTGCTGATATGAAAGAAAGGATTTTATCACAGTTTCCGGATGCAGACGCCTTAATGGCGGATGCCATGATTGAGGAAGTCTATGAAAGAATTTATCCAAAACAGAGTGAACAAAATTAAAGACGCAGATAAGAAATGGCATAGCCCGCAAGCTATGCCATTTCTTATGCTTTCTACGATGTTGTTGTCTCTTCTTCCTCTTCCGGAAGGATATACTGTCCATTCTCATATTTTGCATCTTTGATTACTTCTTTATTTTCATCATAGCTGTCTACCAGATACATGGTTCTTGAGATTTCGGTCTGATTGTCATCTCTCTCCACAGCATAGATGACATAATATTCATCATTATCAATCAAAATGGTTTCTTCCCACTCTGCACTGACAAGATGATTTGCGGAATTCCTGCCTTCTGCATTGACAAGATTCTCTTTCACAAGGAATTCAGACACTTTTTCTTCTGCTTCATTTAAGGTTACATTTCTTGGAATCTCAAGATTATAAGAACGAACCGCAACATCACTGACAATTCCATATTCATCAATGATAACAAATTTCATAATATGGGTTCCTCTTGGCATCTGGAGAGGTTCAAATTTCTCTTCCGTATTTGCTCCATATACTTCCAGGAACTGTTTCTCATCTGCAATATACAGATTAGAAGTCGCATCCGGATCCTGTGGTTTTGTATCACCTTCTCCTATTGTGTAATAGCACTTGCTTCCCTCCGGTACACTGACTTTAATCTCTGTATATTCCGTATATACACCGGAATCCGGTGTTACGACCGGTTCTCCGGAAGCAAGTACAATTTCATACTTAAATTCTACGACTTTACTTTCCACTTTATCTGCATTGATGGTAATTGCTTTTAATACCGTTACTCCATTTTCCTCATTGGTATCTTCCGGAGTTCGAAACGCCGTTATCTTAATAGGTTCTGTATAGCGTACTCCATAGGTGGATGGGTCCTGGCCATCCACAGTATACCAGATTTCCTGTCCTTCCTGGCAGGTCAGAGTCACAGCAAACTGCTCTGTATAATTACCTGATTCTCTGTCAGCCGTTGGAACCGGAACGATATAATCTTTTAATGCTTCCTCTACTTTCTCATTATCATCCTCTACGGTCCGAAGAAAATCCGTCAATACTTTTGGCGGTTTATTTTCACTATAGTATTTTGCCAGTTTGACAAAATAATCTGCAAGGGATGTGTCCAGCTTCACCAGCTCACTTAGATTTTCTGCATAAGTGTCATTGATCTGTTCCGTCTTTTCATAAATATCATTCAGTAATTTACGAACCTGAATCAGATCTTCTTTCGCCTCGTTCTTCTTACTGTCGCTTGCAGCCTTATCATAAGCACTCTGGGCCTTTTTTAATGCTGCCAGAGCATCACTCTGGGCAATTTTATAATCTTCCCTTTTGTATTCTTTGGAGGCCATACGGTAATAATCATCAAAGGATGTCAAATTAAAATGGATATTATTGAGTAAATACACTCCACCTCCAATGGCAAGGGCAAGAACTGCCACAACGATTCCACAGGTAATGGCAATTTTCTTCTTATTCTTTGGCTTTTTCTTTTTTGGAGTATCTGAAACCGGCTTCTTTTGTTCCGGCTCTTCTTCTATCATGTTCTCCATTTGCATATCATCAAACAGCTTATCTTCGTCGTACTCCCATTCTTCCGGCTCTTCTTCCTCAGTCCGGCTCCTGGAGCGACCGGAGTAAATCTGGTCTACTTGAAGTTCCTTCTGAACACGCTTTGCTTCTTCTTCAAACATGAAGTCTTCCAGTTCAATACGGAAATCTTCCAATTCCCCATCATCATCTACATCATCATCAAACCCATCCATTAATTCACCGACGCTGTTTGCCAGTTCTTCCTGCATATCATCCATTTCCTGTTCTGCATGAAGTAGATTTCCACACTTCATACAGAATTTTTGGGTATCTTTGCATTCTGCACCACATTTACTACATATCATATCACTTGTTCCTTCCTCAAATAATATTCTATTTGTTTCACATTACGTCTGTTTATTCGCAAGCAGATTCCAATTTCTTTACAATATCACCTGATTTCTTATAAATAGAGGATTCCGCCACATATCCCCTTACCATGGATAATGGATAAATATTGGACTTTGGTCCTACCACCGTACCCGGATTCAGCACACTGTTACAACCTACTTCCACTTCATCTCCAAGAATAGCTCCCATCTTCTTTAAATGTGTTTCTACTTTTTCTCCATTTACAAAAACAGTAACCAAGGTCTTATCTGATTTTACATTGGAAGTAATTGCGCCGGCACCCATATGAGACTTATATCCCAGAATAGAATCTCCCACATAATTATAATGAGGAACCTGCACTTTATTAAATAGAATCACATTCTTTAATTCCGTAGAATTACCAACGACGGCTCCCTCTCCTACTATGGCATTTCCACGAATGAATGCACCATGTCTTACCTCAGCGTATTTGCCAATAATGGCAGGTCCATGGATATATGCTGTGGGAAATATGACAGCACTTTTTGCCACCCAGATATTTTCTCCCCGTTTTTCATATTCTTCTTCTGAAAGTGTATTTCCCAATTTGATAATAAATGCACCAATCTCCGGAAGCACCTCCCAAGGATACGTTTTTTCCTTTATCAGCTCTGCCGCCATGGTTTCATCCAGATTCCGGAATAACACTTCATTTTTTAACATTTCCCAGGTTTTCATCTTGATACCTTCCCTTTCTGTATTCTTATTCTACTGTCACAGATTTGGCTAAGTTTCTTGGCTTATCCACATCACATCCACGAAGGACAGCAGTATAATAAGCAATCATCTGAAGAGGAACCACCGTCACAAGAGGCATTAAGATATCATCTGCCACAGCCGGTACATGTACTACATAATCGGCCACATCCTTGCTCATTTCAATTCCCTCTTTGCAGACCAGAGTCACTTTTGCTCCCCTTGCCTTCACTTCTTTTACATTACTGATTACTTTATCAAACAGACGATCCTGAGTAGCCACTGCCACCACATTCATAGACTCTGTTACAAGAGAAATCGTTCCATGTTTCAATTCTCCTGCTGCATAAGATTCGGAATGAATATATGAGATTTCCTTTAATTTCAGGGAACCCTCCATACTTAACGCATAATCCAGACCTCTTCCAATATATAACAGACTGTCCGCATTGACTAATTTGGATGCCACATACTGACATTGTTCCTGTACATGCAGTGTTTTTTCTACCAGCTCCGGAATTTCCACCAGCATTTTTGTCAATTCCCTGCAATATTCCTCAGAAATGCTGCCTTTCGCATACGCAAGCTGGAAAGCAAACAAATACATAATGGACAACTGCACCTCATATGCCTTGGTAGATGCCACGGATATTTCAGGTCCTGCATGGGTATACACCACAAAGTCGGATTCCCTTGCAATCGATGAACCCTTGACATTTACCACGGCCATAGTCACCGCATTACGTTCTTTTGCAAGACGTAATACTGCTTTGGTATCTGCTGTCTCCCCGGACTGTGAGATTAGAATTACCAAATCTCCCTCTGAAAGAACGGGATCGCGATACCGAAATTCTGACGCAATATCTACTGTCACTTCCACTCTGGCAAGTTTCTCAATGACATATTTTCCAACCATTCCTGCGTGCATGGCTGTTCCACAGGCTACAATAAAAATTTTTCTGAACTGTCTTAACATCTCCATGGTGATACCACATTCTTCCAGAAATGGCATCCCATCCAGAATCCTCGGTGTAATCGTTGTCTTTAATGCATTTGGCTGCTCATGAATTTCTTTTAACATAAAATG
>CALWLV010000198.1 GCA_944381595.1 uncultured Roseburia sp. | reverse complement strand
CTCCCTGCCTAATGCATCATCCGATATCCCAATGCTTCCGAAAGATGTTTTGTTCTGATGTTCAGACTGCCTTCTAAATCTGCAATGGTTCTTGCTACTTTGATGGTCTTATAATATGCTCTTGCACTCATGTGAAGTGTATGAAATGCCTTGGAAAGCAATGTTTTTTCCTGCTTTCCCAGATAACAGTATCTGCCGATATCCTGTTGTGTAAGTCTTGCATTGAACCGAATGTGGGTTCCCGCATATCTTTCTTTTTGTATCATCGCAGCTGCCTCCACCTGGCTACGGATTTGTGCGGATGTCTGTCCTTTTGGATAGTTTTGTAATGCTTCCACCGCCACCTCCGGCACCAGAACACAGAGATCCATCCTGTCTATCAATGGTCTGCTCATTTTGGCCATATATTTTTTTACCTCATATTCAGTACAGCTGCACTTCTTCCTGTCTGGATAATAGCCACATTTACAGGGATTAGAAGCAGCCACCAGCATAAACTGTGCCGGGAATACATACGTTCCATATACTCTGGATATTACGATTTCCCCCTCCTCCAGCGGCTTTCGCAATGCCTCAATGGTTCCTCTCTTAAATTCAGCGAATTCATCCAGAAACAAAACACCCCGGTGGGCAAGTGTCAGTTCTCCCGGATGTACCCTTGCCCCTCCGCCCAGCAATGCACGCTCCGTCACTGTATGATGGGGTGCCCGAAATGGTCTCTTTGTTATCATAGACTGCTCTCCCAAAATTCCTGCAATGCTGTGAATCTTTGTAATCTCAATACATTCCTCCCGGTCCGGTTCAGGCAAGATACCGGAAATTCTGGATGCAACCATGGTTTTCCCCCCGCCGGGAGGACCAATCATCAGCATATGATGCATACCTGCCGCTGCAATCTGTGCAGCTCTTTTCACATTTTCCTGACCGCGGATATCCAGAAAATCCGGCACAGCTGTATCTCTTTTTCCCACCTCTTTTTCCGCTTCTTTCCCTTCTTCTGCCTCCACTTCTCCTTCCAGAATTCTTTTTGCATGGAGAAGACTTTCCACTCCCATCACACGGACTCCTTCTATAGCCATTCCTTCCGCCGCATTTCTCTTTGGCACAAGAAAATTTCTGATTCCCTGCTCCTTACCTGCAATAACCATGGGTAATACTCCTCTGATAGCATTGACTGTCCCATCCAGACTGACTTCCCCTGCAATCAGAGTTTCTTCCATATTAATAACCGGATGAACCTGATTCATGGTCATTAAAATTCCCATTGCAATGGGAAGATCAAAGGCTCCTCCTTCTTTCGGCATTCCTGCCGGAGATAAATTGACCGTAATTCTCTTTGGCGGAAGCTTCCATCCACTGTTTTTCATGGAAGTCCTTACTCTTTCTCTGGATTCCTTTACCTCGGAACTTAACAACCCCACCATATCAAAAACAGGCATTCCATCACTGATATCCGTTTCTACATATACGATTTCTATCGATACGCCGCGTATGGCGGCACTCATAACTCTGCTGAACATTCTGCTCCTTTCTTTTCTTCCCAATTTTCAACGCAAAAAAGGCACACGCATCCCTTACCGCGTGTGCCTTTCTTTTATACTATCATATACGAAATAATATTTCAAGTTTTTTTCATAAATATTTCATTTTAAATTTCCATACTCTTTCCCAGGGAAACAGAATAAATCAACTTACTCTTTACCTTTTTCCCCGAAATACGTTCCAATGCATAACCATAATACAGAAGCTGCGCCTGATAACGTCTTTTCAGCGTTTCCATATCAGAAACCGCATCGGTCTTATAATCCAGAAGACACATTTCTCCATCTTCTTCAAAATATGCGTCGATAATTCCCTGCACCAGAACAATCTCTTCTCCTGTATAGTCCTCTTTTACCATAGAAGCCGGTATTCCCATAACAAATTGTTGTTCTCTCCTTAACAAGCCTCTGCTCCATGCCTGTTTCATACGAAGGCCAAGATCGGACTGCAGGAAATGGAATATATTCTCTGCACGAATGCATTTTCGCTCTTCGATGGATAACAGCTCCCGGTCCATCAATTCATTGAGGAATAGAACCACATCTTTCTTTTCTTTATAATCCCTGCCGTAATCAAGCAGCTGGAATACACGATGATACGCATTTCCTCTGGCCGTTCCCTTGAATTGTTGTTCCTCCCTGCTCTCCGATAAAAATTCCGGAATCAAATCTTCCTCCTCATCCGGACATATAAATGGTTTCTCCTCCAATTCTTCTTCCTCATCAGCCATAAATTGATGTTTCAGTTCCGATACGCTAATCTTTGCTTTTAACAATACATCTTCCCTGTTTTGATATCTGTAGGCAAGGCTGGAAGCTATGGTGTTTCGCAGATTCGAATCATAAATCTGATCCGGGTTCCAATGTGTCAGCAATTCCTTTCCCTGCTGCTCACAAACGCCCTGTTCTACCAAAGTTTCTGCAAGTTCCTGCGCTGTTTTTACCTCTATGACATATCCCAGGTTTTTCCTTCCCTGATGTCCTTCCCCTTCTACCAGACACATCAATAGTAAATCCAGAAAACTGGAGGCTCCAAGAATTTCATTCCTATGAAATGCCCTCATTCTTCCATACTCTGCCAGACGCTCAAATTTAGACCATTTTTTTTCCATTTTTCCATTCCCGGTAAGAATAAGCTTTTCTTTTGCTCTGGTCATTGCCACATACAACACACGCAGTTCTTCTGCCATATTTTCCTGAATAATCTGAGCTGCAATACACCGTTTCATCAATGTACTGCTCTTAATACCTCTTTCATTGTCATAACGATCCATACCAATCCCCAGAGTTTGGTGCAGTACCACCTTCTTGGAGGCATCTTCCTGATTGAATCGTTTTCCCATGGCTCCTGCAATGACTACCGGAAATTCCAGTCCTTTGCTCTTGTGAATACTCATAATTGTCACTGCATGTTCTTCCCCCGCACCGGAAATGGTTTCCTCCTGAATTTCGTACTCTTCGTTCTTCTCAATATAACGAATAAAGTGAAATAATCCACTGTAGCTTCCTTTCTGATAAATGGCTGCACGTTCTTTTAACATCGTGATATTTGTTCTTCGTACTGCTCCATCCGGAAATGCAGAAATAAAATACTCAAATCCGGTATCTTCCAGAATTTCATTAATCAAATCATATATGGCAAGATAGGTTTTTTTTCTTCTATATTTATGTAACAATTCTTTAAACTTTTTCAGTCCAAATTCTATTTCGTCCACAGACATAATATTTTCGTACATGGAAGATTTCTTTCCTGCAATCTTTATTTTTGCAATCTCTTCATCCGTAAAACGAAAAATATTTTCCAACACAGCCACCAAGGGGATATCCTGTCTTGGATTGTCAATAATTGATAGAAATTCCAAAATACTTTTTACCTCAAACGAATCGAAACAGCCTTTTTTTACCGGACATCGGACCGGTATGCCTTTTGATTTCAGAACACGTTCAAAGGTATCTCCATAAGTTCCTATACTGCGAAGCAAAATCACGATATCGGAATATTTTACCGGCCGCATTTCTCCTGTTTTCTTATCCCGTACCGGAAATTCCTGATGTATGAGTTCCTGAATCCGAAGCGCTGCCATCTCCGCTTCCAGTTCTTTTCCATTCACATCATCATCCAGTTCCCCCACATCTTCAGAATCTGAAGTATCCGCAATCATTACTTCCACCGGTGCATCTTCTCCCATATAATCTGCTCCATAGTATAATGCACTATCCCTATCATAAGTAATGCCGCCCAGTTCTTTTATCATAATTTTTTCAAAGACAAGATTTGTCACATCCAGAATGGTTTTACGGCTGCGGAAGTTTTTTGAAAGAATGATTTTGCAATTCTCCCCTTCTCCCATGGTTGGAAAGCTGTCATATTTCTCAAGAAACAGTTCCGGCTTTGCCATACGGAATTTATAGATACTCTGTTTCACATCTCCCACCATGAAAACATTATTCTCGCTGCCTTTTCCACCGGAAACGGACATTAGAATCATTTCCTGCACATAGTTGCTGTCCTGATACTCGTCAATCATAATATAGGCGATTTCTTCTGCCATGGATGTTGCAATTGCAGATGGCTTGGTATTTCCTTCCTCATCCCTGTCCACCAGTATTTCCAATGCAAAATGCTCCAAATCAGAGAAATCCACCAGATTCTTCTCTCTCTTTGCCCTGCTGTACGCTTCCATAAAGGAAATAACCAGACCTGCCAGCACATTTACATTTTTCTTTACTTCATTCTGATCCTTCTCTACTTCTTCCCTGGTTTTGCTGTAATACTTTTCCATCATAGATTTTAATAACTTCTTATAATCATCCCGGATGGATTTCACTGCCGCTTTCTTCTTCTCGTCTGCCTCAGGCTGCTTTTTCCTTGATAACGCCTCCGAAGAATAACAAGAGAATAATTTCTGCCGTTCCTCATAAGAATCCGCCTTAAGGACAGCCTCCACGAATACTTTATCTGACAATACCGCGGATTCATAGGCCCAGGGTCCGTCTGATTCGTGAATAAGAGTAAGACACTCCTCGATATCCTTGAGAATCGTGGTCAACTGACTGTGAATCAACTTCTCCAGAACTCCATACCACTCTGTCTGTTCAAAGTTTCCTGCCTCACTTTCGTAATCCCTGACACAGTTTAAAACCCATTCTTTTGGATAAGGATAACTCATGGCAAACTGATATAGCGTAGTAATCATCTGTTCCACATCTGCGTCACTGCGGCTGGAAGAATAGATATCTATAAAATTCAGAAAATCTTCTTCACCTGCCTCATAATATTCTTCTAAAACCTGTGCCATCACATCCGCACGCAGCAGCGTCAGTTCTCCCTCTTCTCCCATCTGAAAAGCCGGATCAATATCCAGGACAACAAAATGTTCCCGCACCACTTCCATACAGAAACTGTCAATGGTGGTAATTCTTGCATTATGAATAAAAGACAGCTGTCTCTGAAGATATGCAAATGTCTCTCCATCTTTCTCAAAGCAGTCATCTGCTGCCTTTTGCAAAGCATTTAAAATACGTTCCCGCATCTCTGCCGCTGCAGCTCTTGTAAAGGTAACCACAACCAGTTTATCAATATCCACCGGATGTTTCCGATCCATAACAAGCTGCAAAATACGTTCTGTAAGCACTGCTGTTTTCCCTGAACCGGCTGCTGCCGATACCAGAAGATTCTGATTACGGTTGTCGATGACTGCCTGCTGTTCTTTCGTCCACTTCATTTCCCTTCTTCCTCCTTTCCTTCCAACTCCCGTATCACATCTTCCGGCTTTGAGATTTTTACCAGTTTCTTATAGGTATTTCCAAATTCCCGTTCATCAAAATTACAGATGGAATGATAACTGCAATATTGGCAGGGACAAACCTGACCTTTCTTATAGGGATTTTTTTCAATATGCCCATCTAAAATCTCTTCTGTAAAATCGTCTATGAGCTGCTCTGTTTTTTCAATCATTTTTCGAAAATTCGTGGCATTTAACCCGGAAGCAGATACCGGACTGCCAAGGTCTTTTGTCTTCAATGGAATAATCGAAGACTCTGCCTTTTCTTCCTCCAGAATATGGTCCATGGCAACTGCAGGTTCTGTCATATCGTTGACCAGTCCGGACATCTTATATTCTTTTAGCAGTAATTCCTGCAATTTTTCATCTGTGATTTTCTCACTACACTCAATATAAGGAGATTTTATGTTAAAATAAAAGGTTCCCGCAGGAATAATTTCCTTGCCCTCTGCCAGCACTTCTTTTAGCTTCAATGCCTCTCCCATATAATAGACCAGCTGTATCTGCAGTCCGTTAAACACATCTGACATCTCAAATTTCTTATTTCCGGATTTATAATCAATAATCTTTACATATATTTTTCCATCTTTTTCATAAGTATCCATTCGGTCGATTCTTCCCTCTTTGAATGAAAACTCAAAATTTTCCGGAGTAAAATCTCCTCTCTTTACATGTTCACATAAAGCCCATACGGTCCGTCTGCATACCTGTTTCATTTTTCGGATAAGATATTCATTTCTTCTTGAGCTTTTTAAAATGGTATTTCCATAATGTTCCGTTATTTTCTCCACACACTGATCCACCAGTTCTTCCCGTTCTTTCTGTGATATCGTTCGGAAATCATAATGTTTTCTTATCATTTCCCCTGAAAAAAGCTCCATACACTGATGATATAAAATCCCCATATCCGCCATATTAATCTCATACTTTTCCCTGCGGGCAAGCTGCAGACTATAGGTCAGGAAATGGGCATAGGCACAAGCCGCATATTTTTCCAGTCTGGACACACTCTTTACCATTCCCTGCCCGGCAATCTCCTCTGCCACCAGACGGCTTAATCTGGAAGGATTATTTTCAAAAAAGACTCCTTTTGCCACTCTTTCCAGACGTTCCTGATATTCCGTATCCTGATAGAAATAGGAGTATAGTTCTTTTAAAAACGGTTCCATCTCCAGTAGATGATATTTGTCCAGATGTTCCGACAAATACTGCAATGCTGACGCCTTCGATGAAAGTCTCAGTTCCTGTCGCCAAACTTTTTCTCCCTGTTCCTCTGTCTTTTCAAATAACCGTTTCATCTCTCCAATCAGATACGATGGCCGCAAAACACTTCCATCCATACTGCTCTCTGAATAAGTCAAAACTAACCCATTCTCCGGCTTTGTCAAATTCAGATACAAGTAGAATTTCTGAATAAAAATATTTTCTCTGACCGTTGGTGACAATTCCAGTTCCATCTTCTTCAAATAATTCCGGTCACTTTGTGAAAGAAGACTACTCTTCTTGCTGTGTTTTGGAATCACTCCGTCATTTACCCCCGGCACGAGCAACACTTTGACCTGACTCAGTCTTGTCCTCTCGATGTCTCCTACCAAAACCTGGTCAAGACTAAGAGGAATGACTCCTACTTTGATTTCTTCAAACCCGGCATCCAGAATTTCCCGGTATTCCCGCAGAGGCATTTTCTCATCTCCAAGAAGGCTTACCAGTTTATCGAATAATTCTATGATATAACGATACGCCTGCCCATACTCTCTTCCAAAGGACATTTCTCCCTCTTCTAAGAACTCCTCTTCCATGGTTTTCAACGTATCTGCCAGATGAAATCCTGCGATAAATCGATATAAGGTTTCCGTCATATCACGCACAGTCAAATCCTTTTTTCTGAAATTGTATGTGACATCCCTTACCGCCTCTATAAAACTCTGACGAATATGCTCCACCTGTGCATATTCTTCCTCTGACATCTTCCTCCGTCTGGCCTGGAACGGTTTTTCATAACTTTGAAAACCACGAATTCCACATGCCAAAACATAATTATCCAGGATATCCACCTCGTCTTCTTCCATAATGTGAATTCCGCATTTTAAAAACTTAAAGACGCTTTCATAAGTAAAATTAACATCTACCATTTCCAATAGGGCACGAATAAAAGTCACTCCGGGATTTAATATAAGACTTCGTTTATTGTCCATAAAAAACGGAATGTTTCTTTCATTTAAATGATCCGCAAGAATTTTACCATAATTATCCATATCTCCGGTAATAATGGCAAAATCCCGATACCGCATCCCCTGTTCCCGCACAAGATAAGCAATGTAATCTGTTAAATATGCCACTTCCTGTCTCGGCTGATCGAATTTTAATATCTGCAGACTTCCATCATTCTCACAAACCTGTCCATCTCCCCGGAACAGATGACGTTCCAGATGTTTCAGCACCGGATGATGTTCAAACCTTCCTTTCTCTCCTTTTAAAAACAGGGAATCTTCTGCAATAAGTGGAAAATCCTTCTTTCCACACACCTCTTCATATAATTCCAGCATCGTCCGAATGGTATCCTTGGACATCTGAAAAAGTTCTTCCTCCCGCACCGGCAGCTTACCTTTCCCGATGCCTCCTGCTATGTTCTCTAATTCTTCTTCACCGACTGTCACAGTCATGGTGACTTTTCTTCCATGCTGAAGAAGCAGTTTCATAACCTGGTTCTGCACCGGCGTAAATCCCGTAAATCCATCAAAATAAATCTCGCTTTCCCGAACCAGGGCAGAATCCGGAATAACATGACAGAGACGGTCTAACAGTTCCTCTTTTGTAATATACTTGTCCCGGATAAATTTCTGAAATCCGTTATATACAATGGCAATATCCTGCAATTTTTCCTGAATCAGAGCATGACCTTTGGTCTGTTCTCTGATTTGATCGAACCTATCCGTATGCACACCATATAGATACAATTCCGAAATCACAGACTTCATTTCTTCCACAAAGCCATGCATATGTGCTTTTTCCCGATAAATACTTAAATTATTACACTCATTGGCAATGACTTTACGCAAAATCAATGATTTGCCCGTATCGTCTAAGATTTCCAACTGCCTGACTCCAAGTTCTTCAAATACTCGGAAAGACAATCGGTTAAAGCTCAAAATATCGATATTTGCCACCGCACCCCGCGGGTGCATCATGACCATTTTCTTCTGCGTCTCCATTGTAAACTGCTCCGGCACCAGCAAAAGATAATTCCGCTCCGGATGGTCCATGGATTTTCTGATTAATTCATGAAACAGTACTTCCGATTTTCCGGAACCGGATGGTCCCACAATAAACCGCAATTTATTTTTCATCATTTTCTCCTTCCATGATGCATATCATGTTTTATTATAACATAAAATAAAACAGAAAGATATCTTGAATTCGGAGGTCCTATGCAATCCACTCCTAAAATTATGGTTCTTCAACTAAAAGAAGTCATATATACGATTATATTTGTAATTCTTGCCATCTTACTGGTACTTCTTTTCATTTTCATGTTTCTTCCAGACAAACAAGAAAAAGAACATACAAGTGAAACCTCTTATCAATCCGGAACTTACACCGCTTCCCTTGTCTTAAATAGTATGCCTGTGGAAGTTTCTGTCTGTGTGGAGGATAACTACATAAAGAGTGTGGACTTCACAAACCTGGATGAATCCGTCTCCGTTATGTATCCCTTATTACAGCCTTCTCTGGATCACATCGAAGATTTTGTGGTGGCAAACCAGAGCCTGGATGAAATTTCCTATGAAAAGGATAATTCTTATACCAGTGCCATTTTAGCAGACGCTGTCAAAATGGCACTTCAAAAAGCAGAACAATAATATGATAAAAAAATCGCATCAAACACGAATCTGTCTGATGCGATTTCTATTTATTTCACTTCTGATTTTTTTCTCTGTTTTTTTCCTGCAAACACAAGATATAACAGAGAACAGATACAAAGAATAAAGGCAAAGATAATATAGGATACATCCGGACTTTGGGACTTGACAAAATCTCTGGTCATGGCAATGACGGAGACCACTGCAAATAACACAAGATAGCATCCATTCTCAAAAACAGTCATCCGATTCCATGTTCTAAAGTCTTTTCCTTTGACAAACCAATTGAGCCCCGATACGATGAGACTGAGAACAGCAATGATTAATCCGGCCACAAACAAAATTCGATACATGGTGGAAAATAAATCATTATTCTCTACCATGGTTTTGTCAAAGTATTCTATCATTTTTGAAAAATATAAAGAAAGAAATGCAATTGCTATTTGTAACAGTGTTGCACAGAACAACTGAATGCCAAATTCCACTTGCACAGGCCGGCTTGCCTCTATGCCATCCGGCACATCTTTTGCCAGTCTGTAACTTCCATCATAATACAGCTTTCCATTATAAGCAAACAGAAATGTGGTAAGTGCTAAAAGCAAGGCTATGATTCCTGTTACCAGATAAACTATCACGATTACACTTCTTTCGGAAGTCCACTGTACATCTTCATTTCTCTGTACATAAATAGCCGTTACCACCGCAAGAATCATAAGCAGCATCGTGATAACAGAGTTAAAACAGCAAAATCCAAAGATTCCTTCCCCATTTCCCTTTGCAGCAATGATTCCCGCAATCAATGTCATAATAGCAAATATTGCACCTACTGTAAATACAACATACAATAAATTAAGCATTACCACACCGGTACCTTCATCCACATCCAGTTCATCAAAATCTGCAATATAGATTGCAAGACAAGACACTACAAATACTAAGATTGCATTCATCAAACTAAGGTATCCGGTACAGCTGCGGTAATAGTTTCTCATTTCGATTCGATTCATAACAGTTCCTCCTGTTCAATTTTATCCAGTTCTGCCAGCCATAATGACGCACAGGCATCACTTGGCATTCGGTGATCTCCCCGCGGAGACAGTGTCACACTTCCCACTTTTACACCATCCGGCATACAGGAACGCTTAAATTGCTGAGAGAAAAATCTTCGATAAAAGATCTTTAACCATTTCATAATCACTGTTTTTTCATATTTCCCTGCAAAAGCAATTCCAGCCAGATAATAAATTTTTGCCGGAGGATAATAATTTCGCAGCATCTGATACAGGAAGAAATCATGCAGTTCATATGGACCTACCAGATCCTCTGTCTTCTGTGCAATTTTTCCGTCCTCATCCGGAGGCAGAAGCTCCGGACTGACCGGTGTATCCAGAATATCATACAATGTTTTCTTCAATTCCTCTTCTCCACAGGTATCTGCATCATACTGTACCAAATGACGAACCAGCGTCTTTGGTACAGAAGAATTCACTGCATACATGGACATATGATCCCCATTGTAGGTTGCCCATCCAAGAGCCAATTCGGACAAATCACCCGTTCCGATTACCATGCCATTTACTTTATTGGCAAGATTCATCAAAAGCAGCGTTCTCTGTCTCGCCTGACTATTTTCATACGTCACATCATGAACCTTCTCATCCTGTCCAATCTCTTCAAAATGCAGGCGCACCGCTTTACTGATATTGATTTCTTTCTTCTGTGCTCCAATTTTTTTAATCAATTTCAACGCATTATCGTACGTCCTGTCTGTCGTGCCAAATCCGGGCATGGTTACAGCCAAAATTCCTTCCCTGCTCCATCCAAGAAGATCAAAGGCTCTTGCGGTAACAAGAAGCGCCAGTGTGGAATCCAAACCTCCGGAAATACCCAGAACCACATGGTTGCATCCTGTGTGTTCCAGGCGTTTCTTTAAGCCCATGGTCTGAATCATCAGAATTTCTTCACACCGTTTTTCCCGTTCTTCCATAACAGAAGGTACAAACGGCATCGGATCTACAAAACGCAGTAAATCCTGATTCTTTTCTCTTTCTCCTCCGATTGACACAGAAATTCTCCGATAGTGTTTCTCTCCCTGTTCTGCGTCCATCACTCCCGGATAGGTGTTCATACGTCTGCGTTCATTATTGATTTTTTCCACATCCACATCTGCAAACACCGATTCATTGATAAATCGTCTGGACTCTGCCAATACCACACCATTCTCTGCAATGAGATTATGTCCGGAAAATACCATATCTGTGGTAGATTCCCCCTCTCCGGCAGAAGCATAGATATATCCGCAAATGAGAGAGGCCGACTGAGAAGATACCAGATTCCTTCGATAGACATTCTTCCCTGTGGTTTCATCTCCTGCTGAAAGATTTGCAATGACTGTTGCCCCTGCCATGGCATGTTTCACTCCCGGCGGCATAGGCACCCATAAATCTTCGCAAATTTCCACAGCCAGAGTCAATCCGGCAATTTCTTTAAAATCAAATAACAGATTCATACCAAAGGGAACGGTTTCATTTCCAAATAAAATTTCCACCGATGTTTCAAATCCCGGATGAAAATGTCTTGCTTCATAAAATTCTCCATAATTAGGCAGATTTTTCTTTGGAATGAGACCTTTGACCTGTCCTTCTGCAAGTACTGCTGCCACATTATAAGTCTTTCCCTGATAACAGAATGGAAATCCCACAATGGCAGCCAATTTCCTGGTTCTGGTATATTCTGCCAGTTCCTGCACAGCCTGACAGGCTCCCTGCAAAAGGGCTGTCTGTCCAAACAAATCACTACAGGTATAACCGGTGATACATAATTCCGGAAAAACAGCTATCTTTACCTGTTTTTTTTCCGCCTCATCCAGTAATTTTTTTATCTGTACTGTATTATATGCCACATCGGCCACCTTTATCTCAGGCGTAAAGGCACCTATTCGTACAAATCCATAATTCATGTTACAATTCTACTCCATTTTCTTTTAACAGTTCTCTTGCTGTTTCCACAGAATCCACACCGGTTTTATTTTTGATTGGTGCGAATTCTTTCTCTCTGATTACCTCGAACGGAAGACAGCTGTCCATCAGATGAATCATATCCAGTACGAGAGTCTCAAATTTATATCCATTTGGCTTCTCAGGTTTCACCAGATTACACTGCTCATCCATATATGGAATCTTTTTTTCCACGATATGTAATGGCATATGTTTCTTCATAATCGCTTCCAACGCTTCTACCTGGAACAAATAATTTAAGATGACTCCAAAGTTATAGGCCGGATCCCCCTTGTCATCTTTGGCATTCATCATCTCTTCCGTCAGTTCGTAATATTCCACAATGGATGGCTTTCCATCTTCTAAGCACATCACTCCTACCTTTTCGTCCGGAGCTGCTTTTCTTACCACCTTAGAACCAACTACACACTGTTTCTCCATCACAGCACCAAGAAAAACGGGATCGGCAATTCTCTGAAGTACATTGTCAACCGCAAATACATTCAGCCATTCCACGCCCTGTTCATGAACCTTGTCAAGGACTCCGCATCTGGCCATGGAGGCAAACCAGCCTCCATTTCCATTTGGAGATGTGGACATCTTGTACTTCGATTCCATATAAATCTTTCCGTCATAATCTGCTGCCGGCGCCATTTCCTGCTGAAAGAATATCACAAAACTTTTGTCGTATCCAAAGTATTTCTTTTCCTCAAAAAATGCAACGGTCTTTTCATGATTTTTATCGCTGGTCATGATATACAAAGGAATATAGCTTCCCGTGGCATTGACTACATCCATCAGATTACAAATCAGGCGTTCAAATATAAATACATCTTTTGTCAGACCAATGTTATACATTCCCTTTGGATCGTCAGAACCCAGTCTGGTACCCATACCTCCGGCAAGCAAAACCGCACCGACTTTCCCTTCTTTGATTGCCTGACATCCAATCTGATAATAATGTTCTTTCTTTTCCTCAATCTCAGGAAGCTCCATGGCAGCAAGGGGTGTAATCACACCTTTCTTTTCCAATCTGTCCTGACTGGTGCAAAGAGAAAGAACATCCATATCTGTCTCTTCCACCTGTTTTAACAATTCTGCCTGTTCCCCGGCGTTTAATTCTTCGTAATACTTTAATACATGTTCCTGACCATATTTCTCTAATTTCTTCTTTGCTTCTTCGTATGTCATCTTTCATCTCCTAGGCATTTTTTTTTTTTTTTTCATATCCTTTCTTCGTATCATAAATATCAGCCTTACTTGTTACTTCCCAAGGAGCATGCATATTTAACACTGCAACGCCACAGTCAATCACTTCCATGCCATATAACGCAAGAATATAAGCGATGGTTCCACCGCCCCCCTGGTCTACTTTTCCCAATTCTGCAGTCTGATAGGAAATATGTTCCTGATCCATCATATTTCGAATCACTCCCAGATACTCTGCATTTGCATCGTTTGATCCGGATTTTCCTCTTGCACCGGTAAATTTATTAAATACCATACCCCGACCAAGATATGCTGCATTTTTCTTTTCAAAGCATCCGGCAAAAGAAGGGTCAAATCCCGCACTTACATCCGAAGATAGCATTCTGGAATTTGCCAGACATCTTCTCAATGCCAGTTCGCTGTAACCATCTGCAAGATTCATCACTTCTGCCACTGTATTTTCAAAAAACTTTGACTGCATACCAGTGGCGCCTACACTGCCGATTTCTTCTTTATCCACTAACAGACAGCAAGTAGTTTTCTCCGGTTTTTCCACTGCCAGCATGGCTGCCAGGGAAGTGTATGCACATACTCTGTCATCCTGACCATATGCCATGACCATGCTGGAATCCATACCGGCGTTTCTTGCCTTTCCAGCCGGTACAATTTCCAGTTCCGCAGAAAGAAAGTCTTCCTCTTCCATACCATATTTTTCCTTCAGAAGTTTCAGTATCCCTGCCTTGACTGCATCTTTTTCTTCACCCTCCAACGGACGGCTTCCAACCAGAATGTCAAGCTGTTCTCCTTCAATGACTTTTGCCGCTTTCTTCTCTAACTGCTCCCCTGACAGATGAATCAATAAATCTGTCACACATACCACCGGATCCTTATCCTCTTCACCAATGGATACTTCTACTACACTTCCATCTTTTTTCGCTACAGCCCCGTGAATGGCAAGAGGCATGGCTACCCACTGGTATTTCTTAATTCCACCATAATAGTGAGTATCAAGATACGCAAAATCAGAATCTTCATATAATGGATTCTGTTTCACATCCAGTCTTGGGGAATCAATATGAGCGCCCAGAATATTTAAGCCCTGTTCCATTGGTTTTTTTCCTATCTGGAATAATACCACAGACTTCTTCATATTCACTGCATATACCTTATCTCCGGATTTTAACTTCTTTCCTTTGGAAATCAGTTTCGCCAGATCCTTATAACCTGCTTTCTCTGCCTGTTTTACGATCTCTTTCACACATTCCCGCTCAGTCTTTCCTTTGTCTAAGAATTTCCGATAGGAATCACTGAGATTCTCTAATTCTTCTAACTGTTCTTCGGAGTATTTCTTCCATGCATTCTCTCGTTCCATCGCACTTCTCCTTACTAATTTCATTATATCTTCAAAAATATGCTGTCCTATTGCATATAAATCATATTATACCTTGCCTGCAAAAAATGTACAAGGATTTTTCAACATTTCCTTATCTTCCCTGCTAACCCGGTATGATTCTCTTATTTTCTGAATCGCCTTCTGATAAGTGAACGGGTCGGGCGCACCTTGCTCCAGAAACTTTAACGTCTTATCCCGGAATTTTACAAAGCATACGGAAATCCCCCATGCCACTGCCATTTTTACATAGTATCCCCCGTGATGGATGTTTCCATACCAGTCCAATACCATATCAATCTCTTCCTCCGTGAGATAATACTGCATCAGAATGACTATAGCAAAACGTAATTCATATTCTTTGTCCGAACGAAGCAAAGGCTTTAGAAATTCATACATCCTGTCTTTGTTTCTTTTTACATCTTTCAGACTTGCACAAACCGTATCACACACGGCCCAATTATTTATCTTGGGAATAAATTTCTCTAAATAAGATAATTTTTCTTCAAACTCACATGGTGCACCTGCCAATACCATACCATATAGCATAATCATTTCATATATGCCGGTATCTTCGCACTCAGCCAGAAAAATTCGAAAATCCTCTTTACAGATACGTTTTGCCACACTCCTTAGTGCCGGCACACGAACTCCCAGGAATTCTGTCTCCACTCCCGGTATGAGTTTCTTATGAAATTCCCGATATTTTTCATCTGCCAGACCTTTTATCTCTTCTAAAATTTCCTTATACATCTTCTAACTCCAACCATTTTATTTCTTCCTGTGTGAATGTTATCTCAAAGCTTTTTAAATTATCCTGCATGTGCTTGATAGAGGATGGACTGACAATCGGATACACTTCCAAATCTTGTGCCATAAGCCATGCCAGGGCAATTGCAGAAACAGCACAATCTTTCTTTTCTGCCAGTATTTCTGCTCTTCTTAATTTTTCCACATTTTCCGGTGCATCATACTCGATTCTCGTTGCCTCGCCAAGACAATCTTCTATCCTGTCTCCTGTATGGTATTTTCCCGATAAAAATCCTCTTGCCAGGCTGGAATATGGAATCACTGGTATTCCCTGTTCCTTATACCAGATTCTGTCGGCTGCCTTATCAGGACCGCATATCTGCACACTTCCTCCCCATGGATCTCGAACCATCCCCACCAGATTAAAGCAGGGACTGGTCACCGTAAAGCCGATAAGCCCATGTTCTCTGGCATATATGTTTGCCTGATTCACCCGTTCCACACTCCAGTTGGATCCACCAAATCTTCTGATTTTCCCCTTTTCCTTCAGCTCATTCAACACTTCTACAATGGGACCCACCGGTTTACTCTCATCATCTCTATGCAAAAGATAAAAGTCTGTATAATCTGTTCTCATTTTATGAAGAGACTCCTCCAACTGACTGCGAATCACTTCCGGAGTCAACTCATCTGTCGAACCCGTCATACCAGGATTACATCCCTTATCCAGAATCATCACCTGCTCCCGCAATCCTCTTTTTTCCATCCAGATTCCAAAATTATGCTCCGCCTGCCCATACAGGCGCGCTGTATCAAACATGGTAAATCCGGCTTCCCATGCCTGATCCAGACAATCCAGTGCAAGTCCTTCGTCTTCTCCCATAATCTTGCTATTTCCCGTTCCATACACAAGGACAGATGCCCTTTTATCCATCTCATCAAATCTATGATATTTCATATATTTTCCCTCATCCTGTTTATAATTCCAAAAAAGACCGCTGTGTCCACAACGGTCTTTTCCTGTCTTAAAAATTAATTACCTCTTTTTTCAATCGTAGCAATATCAATTAATTCCAGATTTTCCATCTTTGCGCTTTCCAGACTGGTAAGCAATGCATTGACAGTATCTAAGGAAGTGAAACAGTTCACACCGGTTTCAATTGCGTAACGTCTGATCAGGAATCCGTCTCTTGACTTATCACGACCCTGTGTCGGCGTATCTACTACGATATCAATCTTATGTTCCAGAATTAAATCAATTACAGTTGGTGCTTCCTGGTTTAATTTGTTTACCTTAATGGCATGAACACCATTTTCATTTAATACCTTGGCTGTACTTCTGGTAGCATAAATTTCATATCCCAGTTTCTCGAAACGTTTTCCAATGGAAATTGCATCCTTCTTATCCGCATCGTTTACTGTAATAATCATCTTCTTGTGTTTTGGAAGATTCACTCCCGCACCTAAGAATGCCTTGTAAAGAGCTTCTTCGAAAGTGGTTGCAATGCCCAGACATTCACCGGTGGATTTCATTTCCGGTCCTAAGCTGATTTCTGCTCCACGAAGTTTCTCAAAGGAGAATACAGGCATCTTCACTGCCACATAATCGGCATTTGGCTGTAATCCAGGTTCATATCCCATGCTCTTAATGGATTCTCCGATAATCGCACGTGTTGCCAGTTTTACAATCGGAATACCTGTTACTTTGCTAATATAAGGCACAGTACGGCTGGAACGAGGATTTACTTCGATTACATACACTTCATCCTGATATACGATAAACTGAATATTAATCATACCTTTTACATGAAGAGCCTTTGCCAGTCTCTTTGTGTATTCTTCAATCTTATCCACAATTTCCTGTGTAATGGACTGTGCCGGATATACGGATATACTATCTCCGGAATGAACACCGGCTCTCTCGATATGTTCCATGATACCAGGAATCAGGATATCTTCTCCGTCACAAACCGCATCCACTTCGATTTCCTTACCCATGAGATATTTATCAACTAAAATTGGGTGATCCTGTGCAATACGATTGATGATTTCCATAAATTCTTCAATTTCCCGGTCGCAGGTAGCAATCTGCATTCCCTGTCCGCCAAGAACATAGGAAGGTCTTACCAATACCGGATAACCCAGTTCATTTGCCACCTTCTTAGCTTCTTCTGCTGTAAATACAGTGCCGCCGGCAGCTCTTGGAATTCCTGTCTTCTGCAGAATTTCATCGAATAATTCTCTATCCTCTGCTGCATCCACATCTTCTGCTTTTGTTCCAAGAATTGGAACTCCCATCTTCATCAATGCTTCTGTCAACTTAATTGCTGTCTGTCCACCGAATTGTACCACAGCTCCATCCGGTTTTTCCACATCTACAATATTTTCCACATCTTCCGGTGTCAATGGCTCAAAATACAGCTTATCGGCAATATCAAAGTCTGTGCTGACTGTTTCCGGGTTATTATTTACGATAATGGTCTCATAACCGGCTTTCTTGAATGCCCATGTACTATGCACACTACAATAGTCGAACTCAATACCCTGTCCAATACGGATTGGTCCGGAGCCCAGTACCAGAACTTTTTTCTCAGGTTTTGTCTCGATGGCTTCATTGTCTGTGCAGTATGCACTGTAATAATATGGTGTACTTGCCTCAAATTCTGCGGCACAGGTATCTACCATCTTAAATCCTGTGCGAATACCATGTTCTTTTCTCAATGCTTTAATCTCTTCCGCAGATTTACCTGTCAATTTTGCAATAACAGTATCCGGGAATTCGATTCTCTTAGCTTCTTTTAACAGGTCTTTTGTCAGCTCTTCTGTCTTTAATGCCTGTTCCATCTCCACAAGAATCGCCAATTTATCAATAAACCACTTATCAATCCTTGTAATCTCATGAATCTTATCATAGGTGAACCCTCTTCTAAGTGCCTCTGCGATTACCCAGATTCTACGGTCATCTACCACATTAAGCTGTTCTTCCAACTGCTCATCATCCAATGCAGTAAAGTCGTAATCCAACAGACTTTCCACATGCTGTTCCAGAGAACGGATGGCTTTCATCAATGCACCTTCAAAGTTTGTACAGATACTCATAACCTCACCGGTTGCCTTCATCTGTGTTGTGAGCGTTCTCTTCGCTGTCAGGAACTTATCAAATGGCAGACGTGGAATTTTGACCACGCAGTAATCCAAGGTTGGCTCAAAGCTTGCATAAGTTTTACCTGTAATAGCGTTCTTAATTTCATCCAGTGTATAACCGATTGCAATCTTTGCAGCAACCTTTGCGATCGGATATCCGGTTGCTTTTGACGCAAGGGCAGAAGAACGGCTTACACGAGGATTTACTTCGATTACACAATATTCAAAGCTATCCGGATTTAATGCATACTGTACGTTACATCCGCCTGTAATATTTAACTCACTGATAATATTCAGGGCGGAAGTACGAAGCATCTGATATTCCTTATCTCCCAACGTCTGAGAAGGTGCAACTACAATAGAGTCACCGGTATGCACACCAACCGGATCAATGTTTTCCATATTACATACAGTAATGCAGTTTCCTGCTCCGTCACGCATTACTTCGTATTCAATTTCCTTCCATCCGGAAATACAACGTTCTACCAGTACCTGTCCCACACGGCTGAGTCTGAGACCATTTTCCAGAATATCTGTTAACTCCTGCAGGTTATGAGCGATACCACCGCCGCTGCCGCCTAAGGTATATGCCGGTCTTAACACTACCGGGTATCCAATTTTATTGGTAAATGCGATACCATCTTCCACATTTTCTACCACAAGGGAAGGAGCCACCGGCTCATTGATTTTCTCCATGGTGTTCTTAAATTCCAGACGGTCCTCTGCACGCTTAATCGTCTCCGCAGTTGTACCAATCAGTCTTACCCCATGTTCTTTTAAAAATCCCGATTCTGCCAGCTCCATACCAAGATTCAAACCTGCCTGACCACCGAGCGTTGGAAGCACACTGTCCGGTTTCTCTTTCAGAATAATCTTCTCTAATACTTTTGCTGTTAACGGTTCAATATAAACTTTATCCGCAATGTCTCCGTCTGTCATAATAGTAGCCGGATTGGAGTTTACAAGAACTACCTCTATGCCTTCTTCTTTCAAAGAACGGCATGCCTGTGTACCTGCATAATCAAACTCAGCAGCCTGTCCGATGACAATTGGGCCGGAACCAATTACTAATACTTTCTTAATACTATTATCTCTAGGCATCCTTATTTCCTCCTGTTTTCCATCATTTTGATAAATTCATCGAACAACACACCGGAGTCCTGTGGTCCAGGGCATGCTTCCGGATGGAACTGTACGGTAAAGATATCTTTGTTTTTATATCTCAAACCTTCTACCGTACGGTCATTGACATTGATAAATCCAACTTCTGCAATATCCGGGTTAATTGTGGTTTCATCCACCACATAACCATGGTTCTGAGATGAAATATATACTCGTCCGCTCTCTAAATCTTTCACCGGATGATTTCCACCTCTGTGTCCATATTTCATCTTATGGGTATCTGCTCCAGTGGCCAGTGCCATAAGCTGATGTCCAAGACAGATTGCAAAAATCGGAGTATCGGTCTCATACATTTTCTTTAATTCTTCAATGATGGAAGTACATTCCTTTGGATCTCCCGGTCCGTTGGAAAGCATAATTCCATCCGGATTGGTTGCAAGAATTTCTTCTGCTGAAGTAAATGCCGGATAAATAGTCACGTCACATCCTCTGTCATGGAGGGATTTTGCAATATTATTCTTCGCACCAAAATCCATCAGTGCCACTTTGAATCCTTCTCCAGGTAGATGAGAAATTTCACTGCAGGTAGATTTCTTCACTGCATCTTTCACTTCATATGCTTTTAACTTCGGAAGAATTTCATCCAGATTATACTGTTCATTTGTAGTAATCATTCCGTTCATGGTGCCTTCTTCTCTCAGAATCTTTGTCAGAGTTCTGGTATCGATTCCTGCAATTCCCGGAATATCATTCTTTTCAAGGAAGTCCTGAATGGTGCCTTCACTTCTGAAATTACTTGGAACTCTTGATAATTCTCTTACGATATATCCGTCTGGCCAAGGTTTCATTGATTCCATATCGCTGTAACAAATTCCATAATTTCCAATCAGCGGATATGTCATGCACACTGCCTGTCCGGTATAGGATGGATCTGTAAGTACTTCCAGGTATCCGGTCATGGATGTGTTAAAAACGATTTCACTGATAATTTCTCTTTTAGATCCGATGGATGTTCCCTCAAATACGTGTCCGTCCTCTAAAATCAGAAATGCTTTCATGTCTTCCTCCGTTTCCAAGCCCAAAAACAATGATTTCCAGGCTTTTCTCTCTGTTAATAGTAACTTTTGCAGACTATTCGAAAATAGCTCAAATTGTAAAGATTATACATTACTTTTTGTTAATTTTCAACCTTTTTATGCTTGAAATATTGTGCCTTTTTTTGCCCCAATTTTTTTTATTATCAGACAATTAATAAAATACCTGATTTCCAATGATATCTCCCTGGATGATACCGTTGGCCACACGAAAGAACAACCAGCGACCTGTTCTCACTCCATTGATTAACACTTCCGTTGCCGCCCTGAGACAGCTTGGATCCGGCTCTTTCGCAAGAGCAATGGCATATCTTCCGCTTCCTACCGGTGTAAACTGATAAGGCTGCATCAGAACTTCTTCTATTGTATTTGGAAATCTTGGACTTTCCACACGGTTCATAACTACCGTTCCCACTGCAAGCTGACCCTCATAAGGTTCTCCTCCCGCTTCACAGTAAATAATCGCTGCCAGTTTTTGAAGATCATTTGCCTCCGGAATATACGCAGAAGTGGTGGTTTCTTCATATGTTTCTCCTGCATCAATGGCTGCCTGTCTTCTGGAAGCTTCCTCCGATTCCCGAATGGATTCCGAAATGGATTCTGCAACTCTTCGGGACTCCTCCTGTTTCAATTCTTCCAGTGAATTTCTCTGATTTTCAATCTCCTGTTCATAGGCCAGGGCTTCCTGCTCTGCAGCACTGATCTGCTCCTGATGTGCTTTGATATTCAAAGATGCCTCATCCATTAATTTTGCCAGATCACTAACCACAGATTCCTGTTCTGACTTCAGCGTACTAAGCTGATTCATCTCTTCTTCCGCCTGCTGCTTCATGACCGTAATCGTCAAAAGAAGATTTTCATACTCATCCATTTTGGAACGGTCATATTCCATTATCTTGCTGATGTATTCCACCTGGTTTAACATATCCTCAATGGTTCCGTCTGACAGAAACACATTAATAATATCCATATCTCCCGATTCATACATATACTGAATCCGCAGTTTCATCGCCTCGTACTGCTCTGCCTGTTCATGCTCGGCCTCTTTCAGTTTCTCATTGATGGCATCAATATCAGCCTGTTTTTCTGAAATCTGACCATTATATGTATCAATCAGCGTCTGTGCCGCCTCATAACTTTGATTGAGAGATGCCAGATAATTGCTGAGATTCTCTTTGTTTTCTTCCAAGGAATCAATTTTCTCCTGCATCTCGCCATAGAGACTCTCGATTTCTCCCAGTCTTTCTTCTCCGGCTGCAATGTCATCGGACAAATCTGTCTTATCTGCCCATACATTCATCACCACAAACATTAACATGACAAGTGTAAATAATCCAGCTACAATTCCCTGCTTCTTCATGTACACCTCCATAAAGTTTCTGAAATCTTTCCAAGTTTATCATACCATAAAGCCATATTGGAAATCAACTGGAAATGTTTCGTGGATAACGTCAATTTATCTTCTTAGCGTTGTCTGCGGTCGTTTCCTTTTTCCCTGTAATATTCGCTCTTCGCCTCATACATTTTCTTCTCTGCTGACTTTATAAATTCATCCATCGACGATACTTCTGTCCTCCACTCCATTCCCACCGACACATGAATTCCCTGGTTTTGCAGTTCTCTCTCCATTTCACCTGCAAGCGCTCTCACTTCGAACTCGTTCATGTCAACGGCAAAAGCAAGGAATTCATCGCCACCAATCCGGTAAGAATATTTTATGCCGAATTTATCCCGGAGGTTCGCCGCCACAGTCTGCAGCATCCTATCTCCTGCCTCATGCCCCTGCGTGTTATTCAACTCATGAAGTCCATTTGCATCTGCGTAAACACAGGCAATGGAATATTTAAATTGATTCGGATATTTCAGCAAATCGGCTTCATATCTATTTCGGTTATATAGTCCCGTGAGTGTATCCCTTTCTCCCCGCTCTTTCACTACATCCAGCTGTCTTTGTTTATAACGCATCTCTTTTTTCACGCAAAGAAACAGCCACAATAAGTATACGATAAAGCATACTCCTTCAAAAATCAGAAACAGATTTAAAATCTTCCATTTTGTTAATCCAGTTCGATGCAATAAAAGAGCCTGCTGAAAT